>JANYBR010000356.1 GCA_025360685.1 Pseudomonadota bacterium | reverse complement strand
CATACTTCGCGGCGTCCGACGTCTTTCTGAACACGAGCATCTATGAAGGTTTGAGCATCTCCATCATGGAAGCATTGGGTTGCGGATGTCCGCTCGTGGCTGCCGCGGTCGGCGGGGTGGCAGAGATAAGTCCGGCCGATGCCGTGCTGGTGCGCGACCCGGCAGACATCGAGGCCTATGCGGCCGGCATCCTGCAATTCTCCATCCGCGAGGTTCGGTCTTTGCCGCCTCGTAAGCACGAACCCGATCTCGTGCCGCGTCTGTGGCTCGAACTCTGCAAAGTCGCGCTCGAACTGCGCAAGGCCCGCTATCCCGCAGCGGGCGGAACATTGTTCGTCATTGACGGACTCCATTTGGGCGGACCCGCCGTCTCGCTTGCGCGCGTGCTCTCGGGGGCCGAACGCCGGCATCGTGTCGGCGTCGCCGTTCTAAACGGCGCGTCCGTCCCCGAACTCGAAGACACGATCCGGGAGAGCGGTGCCAGCCTCTTTCAGGTTCCGTCCGCCCGTTATGTGTCCAGGATCGCGGGCAACATTCTCGAAATCGTTTCGAGACACGCTTACAGGTCCATTTGTTTCTGGAACGCGCCCCCCGAGCTCAAGCTCCTGCTGGCAAAGGTGCTGGATCACTCGGCCGTTGTTCTCAGTGACGTCAGCCCGGGTCCAATGCTGTTCGACGAGATCGACGCGGCGACCGAGTTCCAGAAGAGAATAGCTTTCACATCCAACCAATATTTCGGGCGATTGGAAAACTTCATCGCCCTACACAAGTCAGGGCTCGCCTTCGCCGAGCGTCAGAGGCCCCGCCGCGCTAGGGTCATCCCGCTTGGCGTGCCGCCTCCGCCGCGATTCATTCCGCTGCCGCCCGCCGAGAAGATGCCGCCTGCGCATGTCGACCCCAACCTCGCCATCGGCACGGTCACGCGGCTCGTGCCCTACAAGCGCGTGGAGTTGCTGCTCGATGCGATGGCGATCCTCGTTCGCGACATACCCGGCGCGTCCTTGACCGTCGTCGGCGGTCCCGATGCGTCATCGACCGAATATGCGATGGAGCTACGCCGCAAGGCCCGCGAGCTTTCGTTGGAGAATGTCTTTTTCGTCGGACCATATGGTGATGTGAACCGGTTCCTTGCCCAGTGGAAGGTGTTCGTGCTCGCCGGCGAGCGCCAGGGATGCCCGAACGCGTCCCTCGAGGCGATGGCGATGGGACTACCCGTCGTCGCATTCAAATCCGGCGGCCTTGCGGAGCAAGTCGTGAATGGAAAGACGGGCTATCTCGTGCGAACGCCCGAAGATCTTGCCAAGCGCGTCAGATCTTTGCTGCGGGATCCATCGCTGCGCCGCCGCCTGGGCAATGAGGCGCGAAAAAGGATGCGGGAAAAATTCAGCCTGGAACGGAGCGCGAAAGCCTTCGCTGACGTGATTGACATCTAATGGGCATGACCGGCGCGAAGCGCCGATCGTCTGCGTGGTGAGTAATCCCCGCAGCGGTTCCACCGCCTTGAGAATGGCGCTTGCCGCCGGCAGCGGCTTGAAGGATTTCGGCGAGATATTTCACGACGACCGGACCATGACGTCGCTGCCGTTTCTGGATTTTCTGGAACGCTGGCGCGATCCCCTGCTTGCGGTTCTCGACTGGTCCGAGTGTTCCGAAATATCGCACGCCTATCTTCGGCATTTGTCGTTTTCAAGTTACGGCCAACAACCGTTGATCGACATCAAGCACAATGCCTGGGGAGTCCTTAGGCCGTTGTGGCAATTCCCGCACGACGAGCCGCTTTTGATGACAGCCTTAAAGGAGAGCCAGTCGACCTTCATTCAGCTGAAGCGGGAAAACCTAGCCGACCAGGTCATCAGTTACATCATCGCGATGCAATCAGGAATTTGGCATAGCCGGATCACCACCGCGGATGTTCCTGACAAACTGATGGGAAAGCCGCTCGAAACCCGGCTGGTCAAACGCCTATGCGGACTGTTTGTGCGCGCGGAAGCCCTCACGGATGAATTTCTCTCGGACTATCCTCACCGCGTGACGCTGTCATACGAGCAGGCCTTCGCCGACGGCGTGCTGAGTCCAGAAGCAGCCAACCGGCTCGGCGGTGCCATCGGCCAGGAAGTCCACTGTGTCACCCTGCCGCTCAGGCCCAACGCGGTCGCCAAGCGGGAGGCCATCTCGAACTACGATGAAGTTTGCGAAATTGCTGCCAGTGTAACAAGCGTGAATTCGACGCCCATATAGTTGGTCGACCAACGTTGGAGGCTTGGGTTCCTATCAACCTAGACTGCAGTTGGGCTCGCGGGTTTGCCCAGTGGCATGTTGCCAGGCGTGCTCCGCCGTGCGGACCGCAGTCAAGTCCTTGTCGAGGCGTTTGCGGTATATCTCGAGCTGCTTCATTTCCTGGTCATTCAGATCAGCGAGCCTGTCGACGTTCTGGCTAATTCCGTAGGCCATCGCTGCGGTGCGCGCCATCTCGACTCCCGTGATGGTCAGACTTGCCCACGGATTCTTGGTCGCGAGTTTGCCCACGAGAATCAGCGTGCCCACAATACGCGGAGTTTCCTGGTCTTCGCGATGCTTTGTCTCAACGTTGAACTTCGCATCTTTGATCGTCTCGAACAGCTTGTTGGCCAGCTCACCGATCGCATTGGAAGCATAAGGCGCCATCGCCGGCTTGTTGCGCACGCGCGCTAGGGCACGCAGGACGGATTCGATTGCATCTGTGCTGCCGCCGTTGGCAGCGGCTCTAAGTTCCCCTATTCGCGCGTTGACGGAGATCGGATTGAGTGACTTGGCATACTCGACGGCCTTGTCGACGAACAGGACGTTAAAGAGGCTGTCTGCGGCCTGAAGTACGAAATCATTCCGATAGTTCGTGGCCTGCGTGGCATAGTCCTCGAAATTTGCAGCATTCGAAGCGAATCCGAGTCGTGCGATCGCGTTGCGATCCTCGTTGAGGCGGGTCTTGGCGGTACAGAATGCAACGGGCGAACCTGTGCCCCCGGTTGCGGGCTTTGGCGCGGCCGCGGGTTGAGGCTCGCAGCTGCCGCCGCTTAAAACGAAGCCGCTGATGCATTGGCAGTGCGTGACCGTTCCTGTCGCTGTCTCTTCGCTCGAATAGGGTTCGGAGTTCGCGGGGCAAGCTTGTGCGTGCACCCTGGACGGCACGAGTGCAATCGAACACACGATCGCAACGCCAAGAATCGAAACGAGTGTCGCTTCTGTCGCTCTCACTGAGATGATCCACCTTTGGGCGGCGGAGGCGCGCCTTTGTCGAGAATGACCGAATTGGTCTTCGGCGGCGGAGGTGGCGTCGAGGGCGGCGGCGGATTCACGATGTTCTGAATCCCCTGCTGCTGATTCTGCTGCCATTGGTTGAGTTGGTCCTGGGTCGCGTTCGGCGGCGGCTTCTGGGAGTTAATGGCGTTGATTTCGCGTTGTTGCTGGATGACTCGATCAGTGTCCGAGCTCCCAGTGCTCGGCGGAGAGGGTGCGGTTACGGTGGGGGTGCTGGGGGATGCGACCGGCGCAGCACCTGGAGTTGCGGAGGGCACGCTGACGGTGCCACTGGGCACCGCGTCGCTTGGTTGCGGATTTCGGCTGTTGTCGAAGGTTGTGCCCGTTGGTTGCCCTTGCGCGTTGTTCAGCTGATCCAGTGCCGAATTGGCAGGGGGGCTACGATAGGCAAGCCGGACGTAACCAGGATCGCGTTGGGCTTTCGGCGGCAAAAATTTCACGTCGTCGCGCATATGCTGCAGGTTTTGGAAAGACGGCATTTCTGCCGCGCGGGTTGGTGTCGTAGGAAGCGCAACGAAAGCGACTTCCAATATCATTGCGCCCGCAGCGCCGCCTAGAAGAAGGTCCTGGTAAGTGTGTCGCGACGCTGAACGTTCCCGGTCCACGTCGATGCTTTGCGGATCTTCGTCCTTGCAGTGAGGGTCGATAAAGACGCGCTGAGTCGACTTGACAGACGCGTCTTCGTCGATTTCGCATCCGACATCGCGCAGTTTCCGCAGCGCAGAGACCAGCAACTTTTGTCCTTCATCGGAAAGACGCAACGAGCCGGCCGTCGATCGCAGTTCTCCGTTTGCAGAGCGTTTTCCACCGATGATGAGGACATGAAAGCGTCCATTGGCTTCAGCAAGCGCCGCGTCTCCGGACACTCCTTCCAGCACGACAATTCCATTCGGCCCGAATTGAGCAGCGTCGTAGGAGGTTCTTGAGCCGCTCTTGAGAATGCGGCGTATTTTATACGCGCCGGTCGGCGTGTCCCCGAACCGCAGGAGTGGGCTACGCTCCGGATTGCCGTTTACGGCGGCCCACGAGTCGCTTGAACGTCCGGCGACCGCAAATGGCCCGCAGACCCGTCGGCCTCGGGCATCATAAAGGGCCAAGCTGCCGCAACGGTCGCGGTCCTGGTGCAGTCTGACGACTAGTCGAGCCATCTCGCTCTTAACCCCCTCGATCCATCCCCAAGCTGATCAATACATACTGTAAATTAGGGGCATCGAAAAGCGTTGGGAGTCTTCGCGGAATTGCGAGCTCAAATTGCCAAGGCTGCAGTTGAACAGGGTAGGGTGTTGAGCCTATGCAGCGGTAGTCGCCCCTCCGCCCACGTCAGATCAGCTTCGACTCGCGGGGCTCAAAGTGGTCGCGGTTACCTAGCGGTTGCAGGTTCCTCACTTTTCAAAACTTCACTTCGCTGCAATCCACATCTTTTCCAATACACGGCGACAACAAAACCGCGCCGGAACGACATTCGAGCGCACTTGCGTGCATTTCAGTGCACTGTTTCGACAAAGCAATTTTCCAATTCGTAATGCGGGGGTTGCGTGAATGGCTGATTGACGCGGACCTGAGTACAACTACCCAGTCGGCGATGGCGTCGCGGTTGTTCGATTGGTGGGTGCACGAGTTTAGGTTCCCATGCCATTCGGCAAGCTCACTATTGAACGGCCGAATGATTCAGCTGCGGAAGTTCGTTGCTGGGTGGTACACTGCGATGTTCCAAGACGATTTGAGTTAAAAAGTTGTTCTGCGAGTTCGACCACCTGGCGGCCAGTTCGACAAGGATGATGTGCCCTGTTTGAGATCGACAGAACCTTGGCCGAAAGCGAGCTTGCGGCGCTTTCGCTCACAAATGGCTCACGGCGTTTTGCCGACTGGAGGATTCTGCAAATTGCCGAAGACGGGCACCCGCGCAAAAGTCGACCTGAGTTACCGATTCCCGGTGATCTCGCTGCCTCAACAGTGACCTGCGAAGTTAGACTCGCAGGGACAGTGTTTTGCCGAACAGCGGGCGACAACATCACTCAGGCGCTAGGCATGAGTCTCGCCGGACGCGATTTGCTGGCGTTTGCCCGACCCGCTGACCGCAGCCAGCGTTTTTTCCGCTACTCGAATGTGGCTCAGGGCGGGTTCGCATCGTGCGGCGCAGGTCATGGAATTGCCAAGCCGCCATTGGTTCGGTTGCCTTGCGAGCTCTTTCATTTCTGAGGACACCAATTGACTTATCAATTTGCGATTTTGCCTTTGAAAAGCCGCTGATGGGCAGCTCGCCAAATGTCGCTGTCAAGACGTAGTCGCCTTCCAATCGAGGCAGAGAGCGTAGGAGGTTGGTCGCGAGCTTCGAAAGCGGAACTTCGTGCGCGACGCCACTTTTCATGCGCTCCGCAGGGAGCGTCCACAATTGTGCGTCTAGGTCGATCTCGATCCAACTGGCTCGAGCAACTTCGTTCAACCGTTGGCCCAACGCAATTTTGACACGTGTCGCTTGATAAATTCCTCGGCAACCGCCAAGAAGGTGTGAGCCTGGCGTCGACGTTCTTCTTTTTGCTGTTCGGCTTCGCGCGTACCTGGATGTTTGCCGGAAACCAAGGCTTCGAGTGCGGCCTTCGCCCTCGGGCGGGCTTTCTCCAAGGCGATGAGCGGATAAGTCCCGAGCGTCAGTCGCGTGGGACGGCTTTGACCAGCCACCCGTCGGTACAAGACAAATGTTTTGAGGCCTTGATCGGAAACGCGCACACCGAAGAGAGGAACGATCGCATCGTAGACGACGTAGCGTTCTCCGCGCGGCGCGGGCTTCAGCGCTTGAATGCCTCGATCGGTTGAAACTTTGCGCACACTCATCCCGTGGTCTAGTCTGAGAAGAGGTTTTTTTTCCTTCTGGGCTACGCTGGGGGCTACAGAAGGGTCTGGTCAATGGGCGAGTCGCGATGTTCAGAAATGTTCCAATTAAATTCGTAATATCAATCAGTTAACCGAGAAATCGGTGGAATGGTGTGTAGGAATGTTCACCCATATTTTCCGGACCATCGGGAATCATAATCCCTTGGTTTGGGGTTCAAATCCCTCCGCTGCTACCATCCGTCGTCGATGAGGCCCGCGTGTCGCAAAAGACTTTGATCGCCCCAACCATCGACGACATCCGCGCCGCGGCGCGCATCATCTATGGCGCGGTCGAGCACACGCCAACCCGCCATTCCGATACCTTGTCGCGGATCACCGGCGCGGAGATCCATCTCAAATTCGAGAATCTGCAATACACCGCCTCGTTCAAGGAACGCGGCGCGCTCAACAAGCTGCTGTCATTGACGGACGACCAGAAGAAGCGCGGCGTTGCCGCCATGTCGGCGGGCAATCATGCGCAAGGCGTTGCCTATCATGGCGGCCGTCTCGGCATTCCCGTCACCATCGTCATGCCGCAAGGAACCCCGTTCACCAAGGTCAAGCACACCAAGGATTTCGGCGCCAACGTCGTCCTGGAGGGCGCCACACTCACCGAGTCGTTTGCGCGCGCCACGGCGATCGCGAACGCGCAGGGCCTGACCTTCGTTCATCCCTATGACGATCCGGCAGTCATCGCCGGACAGGGAACTGTCGCGCTGGAGATGCTGGCCGACGCCGAAGAGCCGCTCGACACTTTGGTGGTGCCGATCGGCGGCGGCGGATTGATCTCCGGCATCGCCATCGCGGCGAAGGCAATCAATCCGGCCATCGAGATCATCGGCGTGCAGACGCGCGCCTATCCCTCCATGTTCGACGTCTTCAAGCAGGCCAACCTGCCGTCGGCCGGCCAGACCATCGCCGAAGGCATCGCGGTCAAGGAACCGGGAATGCTGACGCGCGAGATCGTGCGTGCCAACGTCAAGGACATTCTGCTGGTCGACGAAGTGCAGATCGAAAAGGCGCTTGCCGCGCTTTTGGAAATCGAAAAGACCGTGGTCGAGGGGGCCGGTGCGGCTGCCTATGCCGCCGTGGCCGAGCACAAGGAGCGTTTTGCCGGCCGCAAGGTCGGCATCGTGCTCTCCGGCGGAAACATCGACATGCGCTTGCTGTCAAACGTCATCCTGCGCGAGCTGTCGCGCGAAGGGCGCATCGTGTCGCTCGAGGTGATGATCGAGGATCGCCCGGGTCTGCTGGCGCGCATCGCCACCCTGGTCGGCGAGGCGGGTGGCAACATCCTGGAAGTCAGCCACAACCGCATGATGACCGACACGCCGGTGAAATCGGCTTATCTGGGCATGGTCGTCGAGGCGCGTGACGCCGGACATGCGGAGGAAATCCGCAGCTGCCTGCGCGATGCCGGATTCACCCTGCGCGTTTGACTATACGGCGTAGGTCATGGCGATATTGTCTCTTATCGATTTGCTGTCGATTGTCATTCCGGCCAAGCGAGCAGCGCGCCGCGCGGGGACCCGCTGCGATGCGCTCTTGATGCGTCCCAGATCGTCGCGACGCGGCGTCCGAGATTAACGATTCTGCTTTGTGGCGGAAATTGATTTCCAACCGCTCTCCACTGAGAAGCCAGCGAAAGTCGAACTTTGCGTCGTACAGCGCATCCGCCTCGCCGGGACGCGCATCTAACGACGCGGGACTCAAATAGCAACATAGAACGGCGAGGAGCAGATATCGTGACTCGGTTCATTCTACGCGGATTGACGATTCTATCGATCATCGTCGCGATCATTGTCCTAGCCGCAATGAGCTATCGGGCCTATCGCCAACACCAAATTTCAAACCTCCTCGCGATTCGCAGCGCGAATGGCATATTAGAGGCTGGTTTTGTGCCCATCGGCGGAATTCAGCAATGGGTTCAAATTCGAGGAGAATCTAGGGACAATCCTGCGATCCTATTTGTTCACGGTGGCCCCGGTATATCCGCCATTCCGCTATCTAACGAGGCATTCCACTCGTGGGAGACCGCCTTCACGGTGGTGCACTGGGATCAGCGAGGCGCGGGCCGAACCTATATTCAATCAGGCCGGTCGGGCGAACGGATGCCAAAGCTCGAGCAAATCATTCAGGACGGTATCGAGGTGGCGGAGTACGTCCGCGCGCGATTGCACAAAACGAAGTTGATTTTGATAGGCGCATCGTGGGGTAGCGTCGTCGGAATCGAGATGGTGCGCCGCCGGCCTGACCTGTTCGTTGCGTATGTCGGGACTGGTCAAGTCGTGAACATGGAACGCAATGAGGCCGTTGGATATCGCCGCCTCATGGAACGCCTTCACGCCGCTGGCGACCAACGCGCGATCGAGCGCCTGCAACAGATAGGTCCGCCGCCCTATGAGAAACTCGCATTGATGGGCGCCGAACGCCAAATTCTGATGGCCCATGCGCCGCCATCGGAGAAAAACCTGCTCCTGTCGGTAGCACTTGCGGTGACCTTTGCGCCAGGGTACTCGCTGCGGGACGCTTATGACGTTGGTTCTGCTGCATTCTCAACCCGTCTCGATCCGCTGTACGCCGAATTCATGGGCTATGACATGACTCGTAGTGGCACGATATTCGAGGTGCCAATGTTCTTTATACAGGGTGCGGACGATATCCAGACGCCTACCGAATTGGTACAGGAGGTATTCCCCAGCCTGACGGCGCCGAGAAAAGAATTAGTTCTTGTTCCTGGAGGTGGGCATTCGGTTGTTTTCGCGCTTAGCACCAAGTTTCTGGAAGTGTTGGTTTCGCGCGTGCGGCCTCTAGCCATGCCGAAAGACGGATGACCAAATGAGACACTCGCCGGAAATGAAGTGCGACGACACTTAATCATTCGAACTTTGATTTTGCCGGGGCGCCGCCCAGGCACAATCGTGAGCGAAGCCTTGTGCGTGTCTCCCGGAGAATGACCGCTTTCGACCCAAAACGGCCCGCACTCAATCCTACGCCCGCGCCGCTTTCTTGCAGGCATCGGTGAGTTCGTCGATGTCGTAGCTCTTGCATTTGGGCAGCAGGGCCTTGGCGCCCGCGAAATCGCCTTCGCCGGCCAGAATACGGATATGCGTGGGCAACAGCACCGGCGAATCCTCGAAGCGCACGGTGGCCTGATCGATCAGCATTTGCGCGCCGGCCCAGTCGTTGCGCGCGATGTGAATGTCGATGAGCCGCGAATAGATTTCCCACGATGCCTCCGGCCCGTTCACGGCGCGCTGCAGCGCTGCTTCCGACTGCGGCTTCTGGTTGTTCTTGTCGTAATACTCGTAGGCAACGAACTGCGTGTAGGCGTGATCGGCAGTCGGTGCCGTGGAGGATCGCGTCACCTCGCTGCGCGCGCTGTCGGGCGAGCCCTGGCTGGCGTCGGCGATATAGGCTGCCGCATTCTCGGCCGCCGCGTAGTGGGCGAGCAGCGCGGTCATGGCGAGGCCTTCTTTGCTGCGGTTGCCTTCGGCCCAGGGTAGCGGCGTCGGTTGCGATGGAAGACTGTCGCGATACTCCCGGAACTCGTAATTGCTCAGCAGCTTGGCGCGCTCCGGCGCCGGATGATGCGACACAGCCTCGTCCGACATGCTGTCGACGGCCGTGTCGAAGGCGAAGATGGCCACGTCGGTCCAGTTGCCGGTCATGGCGCTTCCGACGACGCCCATGATGCCGCCCAGCAAGCCGTTGCCCGACGCATGTTTGTGGTCTTTCGAGGAATCTCGGGCGGCACGCGCGGCTTGTGCCGCTTCGTCTTCCTGCTCGGCCAGCTTGTCCATCACCGCCAGCGCGGCTTCGGAATCATATCCGGCCCGGACCATCAGGTCGAAGCCGAGCGCGTCGGCCGCGTCTTCCTGGGAGCGCGTCATCTGCGGCGCCAGCACATTGGCGCTGAGGGCATAGAGATGGTTCGCCACGTCGAGACCGCGGCCGATATTGGTACTGTTGAAGCCGCCGACTCCGATTCCGCCGCGCGACACGGCGTCGGCAATGCCCTGCACGGCGGCGCCGTTCACCACCGCGAAATACTGCGATTTCTTGAACCATTCCGAATCGTGGTGGCGATAGATCGCGTGGCTGACTTCGTGGCCGAGCACGAAGGCAAGCTCGTCCTCATTGTCGAGCTGCTCGAGCAGCCCGATGGTGATGATGATCGTGCCGTCGGGCGTGCACAGTGCGCTGAACTCCGGCGCCGCCAGCACGCGCACGTCAGGATTGAAGGATGGCGGCAGGTTCACGCCGCGCAGCAGCTTGGCGAGCACACCGCGCACATAGTCGTGCATCACGGGCGAGGGCACGAAACCGTTGGCGCGGGCGCGCATGATGCCAAGGGCATGCGGCCGTCCGCTCAGCACATCGGTATAGTCGGAAGGCGGCTTCAGCTGATCGATCGCCCGTCCATTGCCCGGATATCCGTCTGCGAGCGCAGGCGCCGAGAAAATGAACAGCGCGGCAAGGCCGCAAAGGATGGTGCGCCTCATGGTGTGGCCTTCTTGTGCGGACAGTCTTCGCCTAGTGCGCGCGTGGCGCCGACCTTGGTATCGTTGCCGCCCATCGCCAGATTGCGGCAGATCGCGGGCTTCTTGCCGGTGAGGCGGTAGTTGACCATGTGCGGCGGCACCCACACCGGCGCGCCGCCGATGCTGACCTGCAACATCATGTTGGGGGCGCGCTGCGTCACCGCAAGGCATTTGGGAAACTTGTCGTCGTCCAGCGATTTGATGCGCTTGCCGTTCGGCGCATCGTAGAGATCGACCTGCGGCGTGCGCGCCGACAGCACGGCGTCGCCCGTCACGCCGGCGCACTCGCCCGACGCCCATGCCGGCGCGGTACCAAGCGCAAGCGCGAAAGCGGTGAGCAGAATTGTTCTCTTCTTCATGTTGCCTCCGGAAGGATGTCGTCGGGCCGGCCGCCCGCGACATGATGCAAATAGCCCCAAAACGAATCCGGCACGCCGATCAGCAGCATGGCCGCAAGTTCGACGGAAATGAAGACGTCCTCGGCCCAGTTGGCGACGGAAAGTCCGGCCGAGCGCGCCAGTACCAGCCCGATGCCGAGCGCCAGGAAGAAGGCCAGCCAATACCAGAGGTTTTCGACACCCTTGTCGACGAACCACTCAACCAAGGCGCCGCGCTCCGCCCGCTTCACGGTTTTTCGCCGCGAGCGTATGCGCCGCATGTGCAGGTACGACAGGATGAGGATGATCGGGACGATCGCCATGACCTGCGCCGGCTGGTTCGAGAACGTGTAAGAACCGACCGTCATCATATTGCGCTCCGGTTTGCCGTTGAACGTGATGAGATTGTCGAGCGCCATCGCGTGCACGAACACGTTGGGCTGCAATCCGTTCACCGGCGAGAAGGATTTGTCCTGTGCGCCTTGCAGCGCGCCGCCATAGAAGATCACATGGCCGGGGATGAGCTGGCTCAGATCGTCGTCATAGCCGCCCGCCATAAGGGCCTCGACCGGCACGTCGTTGTTGTAGGGACAGCGACCGACGGCGGTCTGCTTGTCGAAAAACGCGCGGTAGATGCGCGGCAGGAACGACGCGGCGTCGTTGCAGGGCAGCGTATTGCTGCGGTCGTTGAACGTCACATTGAAGGGCGCGGTTTTGGTCCCCCAGACGAGTTCCAGCTTTCCGCTAAGCGCTCCGAGCGGATGGTTTGGATAGAGGTCGTTGTAGACGCGCAGCGCCAGCGACAGACAGCGGCCCTTGGTCTGTCCGTTGGGGCCGAAGCAGTGGCCGCTGGTCGGATATTGCCGCACCACCCCGTCATAGACTTCGATCGTCGGGTCGAGAATGGCAACGCCAGTCTTGGCAAGTTCGGGCCGCAATGGCGCCTCGCCATAGGGAAGATCGATACCGGCCTCGAAATAGAGCGGCACGCCGGCCTTCTTGAAGCGCGCAATCGCGTCGACCAGTTCGGGCAGAGTTTCGTCGTTGCGCTGATCGACGAACAGAAAATCGACCACCACAGCCTTCGGCTTGTAGGCAAGAATTGCATTCAGGGCGCGCGCATGCGCGCCATAGCTCCAGGGCCATGGCATCTGAAGATTGTGCAGGGTCGGCTCGTCGATTATCGCCACCGTGATCTGGTCGCGTCCGCTCGCCGGGTAGAGATAGGGCCCGGTGATCAGCAGATTGGAGATGTCCTGCGTGTAGCGCTGCGTCAGATCGCTGAAGCCAAAGGGATTGAGGACGATCTGCAGGACGGCGAATGAAAAAAGAACCAGTGCCACGAACCAGAACGGCACGCGCGATTTCAGATTTTCGACATGCGCACGATTGGGATGGCGAAGGCGCTCCCATGCGCGCGCCGCGCGTCCAAGTGTCGAACTGGTGTCTGGACTCGTCATGCAGGCGGATTCCAGTCGGCGGCCAAGAATAACACGTACCAAAGCAGGCGAAACAAAGACGATTTGCCAACGAGTTTGTCCCGAATCACCGCAGGCCCTCGTCCTTCGTCCCTCGACTGGCTCGGGATGAGGGCTCGGGAGTGTTCCTCATCCTGAGCCTGTCGAAGGATGCGCTTGTCGAAGTACGGAGGGCAGAATCGAAAACTGTCACTCGAATATCGTCTAACGCGTAAATTTCTCCGAAAGAATGATCGACGAGACGGTACGCGCCACGCCGTTGGCGCGGCCGATCCGGTCCAGCAGCGCATCGATCCGCGCCGGCGTCTCGGTCTCCACAGTGGCGATCAGGTCGAAGGTTCCGGCAACCGCCGACAAGGAGCGCACCTCAGGCATCTTGTTGAGTTCCATGGCGACGCGGTCCGCGCGCTTGGGATCGGTGGATATCATCACCACGGCGCGCAGCTTGCCGGCTTGCGAGGCATCGGACAGCCGCACTGTGTAGCCTTTGATCGTGCCTTCCCGCTCCAGCCGCGCGATGCGCTCCTGCACCGTCGATCGTGCGAGACCGAGCTTGCGCGCCAGCGACGCCGTCGGCTCGCGCGCATTGGCGCGGAGCAGGGCGATCAGTTTCAGGTCGGTGTCGCGAAGCCCAGTCACGCACGCTCCATTTTCCTGCCCCGTAACAACGGGGGGGAACCCTTCGATTCGCCGGAACAACCTGCGATTCGCCGGGTGCGAATGCAAGTTCCGTCACATTGCCGCCTCCCGCCCGCCATCCTGCAAAGCCATTGTTTGTGCTGGAAAATCTGGAAGGAACAGCGATGAAAAATGTACTGCTCGTCGGCGGCGGCAAGATCGGTGTCGCCATCACGGAGTTCCTTTCGAACAGTGGGGATTATTCCATCACGGTGGCGGACCGCGATGCCGCCTCGCTCTCACGCATGCCGGCCAAAAATGTTTCGCTGCGTCAGGTCGAGATCGGCGATGCCGGAAATTTCTCCAAGCTCGTCGCAGGTCATGACATTGTTCTGTCCGCGACGCCCTACAATCTGACCGCGACCGTGGCCGAGGCGGCCAAGCGCGCCGGCGCGCACTATCTCGATCTGACCGAAGACGTGGAGTCCACGCGCCTGATCCGCAAGCTGGCGAAGGATGCTCCCACCGCTTTCATTCCGCAGTGCGGTCTGGCGCCGGGATTCATTTCCATCGTCGCCGCCGATCTCGCCAAGAAATTCGACAAGTTGCGCGAAGTGCAGATGCGCGTAGGTGCGCTGCCCGTGTTTCCGACCAATGCGCTCAAATACAATCTCACCTGGTCGACCGACGGGTTGATCAACGAATACTGCAATCCGTGCGAGTCCATCCGCGACGGCCATCGCGGCGAGGTGCCGGCGCTCGAAGAGCTTGAGGAATTCGCGCTCGACGGCACCGAGTATGAAGCATTCAACACATCGGGCGGCCTTGGCACCTTGTGCGACACGCTCGAAGGCAAGGTTGAAAATCTCAACTACAAGACCGTGCGCTATCCCGGTCATCGCGACATCGTCAAGATGCTGGTGCGCGATCTGCGCCTGGGCATGCGGCGCGACATTCTCAAGGACGTGCTGGAGACCGCGATCCCGATCACCTATCAGGACGTGGTGCTGATTTTCGTCACGGTCTCGGGCTGGCGCGAAGGACGCCTGACGCAGGAAAGCTATGCCAAGAAGATCTACGCCCAGACCGTCGGCGGACGACTGATGAGTGCGATCCAGGTGACGACGGCGGCCGGCATCTGCGCCATGTGCAACATGCTGGCGGACGGCAAGCTGCCGCAGAAGGGTTTCGTGCGCCAGGAACAGGCCAGTCTCGGCGACTTCCTCGCCAACCGGTTCGGCCGCTACTATGGGCAGGAACGCAGCTAGCGGATTCGCGCCGGAATGACCGAGTACATCGTGAAGCATTGGCGCGGCCAGTTTCCGCTCGGCCAGTCCTGCTGGATGAACGGCGCGCTGGCCGTGCTGCCCTTCTTCGTCTGGCTCGTATTCGCGTGCGGTTATCTGGTGGCGCATCCACCCTTCGGATTTCTGGTCGCTATTCTCGTCCTGGGGCCGCCGGTTGTCGCGTTGCTGTTGGTCGCCGCGTGGAGCGGTGTCGGGATATGGCGCAGCGCCGGCCGGCGGATCGACTTTGCGCGGCCGGTTTGGGGCTGGACGGCGCGCCTGGCTCTGCCGACGGTCGCGGTCATCCTGGTGCTGACCGCAGCGATGTTCCTGCGTGCGACGAGTACGATGCTGTCGACGTCCGGTGCCGGCCCCGGTTCCGCCTATGACGTAACCTTGCGCGGCAACACGGCGGTCTTTCACGGCGAGCTCACGACAGCTGCGGCGGGCGAGTTGGAACTGCTGCTCAAGGACAAGTCCGTCAAACGCCTGGCGCTTGCCGGAAGCGGCGGCGGCGACATGGGCCAGGCTTTACGCCTTGCCGGCATCGTCCATGACCGCAAGCTGTTCGTGGTGGCGCTGACGCAGTGCGACGCGGCCTGCACCTTGTTGCTGGCGGCGGGCAGGGTACGCGCCCTCCTGCCCGATACGATCGTCGGATTCGGCGCAGCATCCGAAGCGGCGACGCACATCTATCGCCAGGCCGGCCTGAGCGCTCGCTTCTTCGACGGCTTGCGCAGCCAGGGTCCGGATGCGCGGTTCGAGCCGCCCCTGCGCACCCTGATCACAATCGGTTTCGTCACCGACATATTCGTGAGCGCGCTGCGCCGTTACGTTCCGGCGGCTGGCTGGTGTGCGAAGCACCTGGCGGCCTGCAATCACACCGGCCGGCAGAATACGAACGGTCAGAACAATTCGAGAGGCAGCGGCGATGACAATTGAACTCCTTTCATCGTTCGGCATCACGGCGAGCGCCGGCGCTCACCTCGTGCACTCGCCCATCGACGGCGGCGAAATCGGCCGCGTTGCGTTCGACGACGCAAAGAGCATCGAGACAAAGATCGCGCGCAGCGCCCAAGCCTTTCGCATCTGGCGCGACGTGCCGGCGCCGCGTCGCGGCGAGCTGGTGCGCCTGTTCGGCGAGGAGCTGCGCGCCAACAAGGCTGCACTCGGCCGCCTCGTCACCCTGGAGGCCGGGAAGATTCTCCAGGAGGGGCTGGGCGAAGTGCAGGAGATGATCGACATCTGCGATTTTGCCGTCGGTCTGTCGCGCCAGCTCTACGGCCTGACCATAGCGTCCGAACGGCCCGGTCATCGCATGATGGAGACTTGGCATCCGGCCGGTCCCGTGGCGATCATTTCCGCGTTCAACTTTCCGGTTGCGGTGTGGGCGTGGAACGCGGCACTGGCGCTGGTGTGCGGCGACAGCGTGCTCTGGAAACCGTCCGAGAAGACGCCGCTCACCGCACTGGCGTCGCAGGCGCTGTTCGAGCGCGCCGTGAAACGCTTTGGCGATGCACCGATGCATCTCTCCCAGATCGTGCTCGGCGCGCGCGAAGCCGGCGACGCGCTGGCGAAGGATGTTCGAATTGCGGTTGTGAGCGCCACGGGCTCGACGCGCATGGGCCGCGAGCTCGCGCCCGTGGTCGCGGCCCGCTTCGGCAAGTCCATTCTCGAACTCGGCGGCAACAACGCGATGATCGTGACGCCCTCGGCGAAGCTCGAACTGGCTCTGCGCGCGATCCTGTTCTCCGCGGTCGGCACGGCGGGCCAGCGCTGCACGTCGTTGCGGCGGTTGTTCGTGCATGACTCGATCTACGGCAAGCTCGTGCCGGCTCTGAAAACCGCATACGGCAAGCTCGCGATCGGCGATCCGGCGGCAAGCGGCACCCTGGTCGGGCCGCTCATCGACAAGCAGGCCTTCGAAAACATGGAACGAGCGCTGGCCGCGGCCAGGTCCGAAGGTGGCGTCGTCAGCGGCGGTGGCCGCGCATTGACGCAACAATATCCCAACGCCTTCTATGTTCATCCCGCGATAGTCGAGATGAGCGAGCAGACAGCGACGGTGTGCCACGAAACCTTCGCGCCCATTCTCTACGTCATGCGCTACCGCGACTTTGCCGACGCGATGAGCCGGCACAATGCCGTGCCACAGGGCTTGTCATCGTGCATCTTCACCACGGACATGCAGGAAGCCGAACGCTTCATCGCGGCGTCTGGCTCGGATTGCGGCATCGCCAATGTGAATATCGGACCCAGTGGAGCGGAAATCGGCGGCGCCTTTGGCGGCGAAAAGGAAACCGGCGGCGGGCGCGAAAGCGGCTCGGACAGCTGGAAGGCCTATATGCGGCGCCAGACCGCCACCATCAACTATTCCGACGCGCTGCCCCTGGCACAGGGAATTGAGTTTGACGTCTAGGAGGGAGTGGTTTGAACCGAACCATCCCCTCGGTGTCATGGCCCGCAACTGCGGGCCACCCAGTTGTTGCCACTCTCGATCTCGAAGAATTTCGCGTCGCCTAGTCCTTCGAAACCGCTCTCTGTCGTCACCTGGGTGGCCCGCAGTTGCGGGCTATGACAAGAGGAGAAGTTCGTCCAAAGCCGCTCTGGAAATCTCCACGGGACGCACCATATATTGAGCATCCAGCTCGGGAGGCAGCATGCTGCACGGATTCCTGCTTTGGCCGTTCTTCTTCTGGGCGCCGTTCCACGGGCTGTTCACGCTGTTCGTGATCATTCTGATCTTCAGCCTGATTTTCCGCCGCCGGTACTACTTCTACGGCCACCCCTATTGGTGGGGTCACGGTCCGGGCCGCTCGGACGCGCTGTCGGTCCTCGAGGGGCGCTACGCGCGCGGAGAAATCCAGCGCGAAGAATATCTGGAGAAAAAGAAGGACCTTGGCGGCTAGCCGGACAGCTGCAGCCGGCGCATCAATCCTTCGAATAGTGAAAGACGCTTTCGAGCGGCTCGCCGAACACCGCGGCGATGCGAAATGCGGCTTCCAGGGACGGCGAGTATTTTCCCTGCTCGATTGCGTTCACCGTCTGTCGCGTGACGCCGATCTTTTCGGCCAGCTGCTGTTGCGTCATCTCGCCATGTTCGAAGCGCAGCCGCCGGATTTCGTTGCGTATCACGCCCATGTCAGGCGCCGCGCCGGTATTGCACGATCTGGCTGGCGGCACGCAAAATCTCGGTCGTCACCAGAATGAACAGCAGCGCGTTCGTGTTGAACACGATCGGCGGATCGAACGCGCCGAAAAAGCAGGCAAGTGCGACGCTCGTTGCGAGCCCGGCATACGCCACGCGGATGGCTCTGAGCTCGATCAGCTTGTCACGCTCGTCGCGCGGCGTCTTCGCATCACTGGGCGAGACGATGGCGACCGCAACCGTCAGTACAATCTGAACCACGACAAGGGCCACGACCGTCTCGAACAGACTGCCGAAGTGAAAGCCGCCGGAGTGGGGCCCGGCGTGAATGACCGACCAGAAATAGATGCCGTAGATCCCCACCATGGAGACCACCGATATCCAAGCACCTTTTTCGCGGAACGACATGTGAAACCCTCACTCATGTCCATGTTGCACGACATGATGTATGATATACTATACTCCATGTCAAAAGTATTGGACTTTCTAGAGATAAATGTTCAGAACACTGAGCCAGGGCCAACGTGCGTTGCTCTTGAAAGTTGGGCCGGGCCGCGGCCGTTAACGCTTCTTTCACCACGTTCTTTGCAGCGACCGCTCCCGGTTCTAGCCTTCGCGCCAGGTTCATGGGGCACGAGCAATGCCGAAGAACGTGGCGCAATTCACCGGCGTGATGGTCACCGCGATCATCGTGTTCGGAACCGACATGGATGTGTTCTACGCCATGCCGCTGGGCATCATGGCCGGCGCGCTCGCGACGTTTTTCGTCGCTCTGTCCGAACAACTTCAGATGGTACGCCGGGCCTAACCGTGATCCGGCGGGATCGTGTTGAGGGCTTCTTCCAGTTCCGCGAATGAAGGCTGCGCCTCGCTCGGCACGCTGCCGCGGCCGATCTCGACCGAGACCTGCGCCGCATTGCCGTGCAGATGCGCAACCAGGATGTCGCGGATGACGTGGTAGAATTGCCCATCCTCGTCGACGATCGATTTCAGCCGCGCGCCCATCGGGCCGACGATGCCGTAGGCCAGGAACACACCGAGGAAGGTGCCGACCAGCGCCGAGCCGATCATGCCGCCCAGCACTTCGGGTGGCTCGCTGATGGCGCCCATGGTCTTGATCACGCCGAGCACGGCGGCAACAATGCCGAGCGCGGGCAGGCCGTCGGACATGGTGGTCAGCGCATTGGCGCCGACGAGCGCCTCGTGATGGTGCTTTTCGAGCTGCTTTTCCATCGCGGTCTCGACCTGGTGCGGGTCTTCCAGGCTCATGGTCATCATCCGGAGCGTGTCGCAGATGAAGTCGAGCGCGAAATGGTCCTTGGTGATCCGGGGATAGCGCTTGAAGATCGAGGATTCGGCGGGTCTTTCGATATGCGCTTCCAGCGCGATGAGGCCCTTGGACTTCATCGTCTTGGTGAGCAGGTACAACAGGCAGAGAAGATCGCGAAAGTCGCCCGGCTTCCATTTCGGGCCAGAGATCACTTGTCCGAGCGAGCCTGCGATCTTCTTCAGCGAATACATCGATCCGCCGATGATCATGGCCGCCATCGCGGCGCCGAAGATGGTCAGGATTTCATGCGGCAACGCTTCCAACACCACGCCCAGCGAGCCGCCCGTCATCAGGTAACCGCCGAAAACGCAGGCAAAAAGGATTACGATGCCGCCGATTTGAAGCATGTCCCGCCCGGGTAAATCTGGCGTTCAGTATTAAGGAAGCCACTTAAGGAGGCGTGAATAGGGGTCTGTTAACGCACCCGCGGGCGCCGTGCGCCGGGATGTCCACGCGGAAAACCGCGGTGGATGTTCATCAAGACGTTGCCGCTTCCTTAATTGCACCAAGCTTGCGCTCCACCAGCGACTCCAGCTGATCGGCCACGGTGGCACCATAGCGCGCTGCGTCGTCCTCGGTTCGCGCCGAGCGCACGATGGCATCAAGATGCAGGGAAGTAACGGTCACGTCGGGCGCGGCAGCGAGCAGGTTCAGCGTGTCGAGATAGCGGCAGAGCCCGTTGGCGATCTGGCCCGTGGCCGCAAGTCCGGCCGTGGCCGCCAGGCCGCGAATCTCGTGCGCCATTTCGAAGACCAGCGTCCAGTCCTTGGCCCGTGCCGCCGCTTCGATGCGCTCGACATGCTCCATCACCGCGCCGCGCAGCTCGGCCTTTTTCATGAGGATAACGCGATTGGCCTTGTCGAGCATTTCGTTGCTACGCAGCAGCCGCAGCGCCTGGGCGCGGCGTGCCGGCGGCAGCAGCGCCGGATAGTCGGCCGCGGGAATGATCTTTTTGTCGGGAGATTTGCGGCCGCGCTTCATGACGGTCATCGGATATCCAGGTCGTTTTCGAAGTCCTCGCGCCGGCGGAACGGACCTGCATAGTCTTTGCTGCGGTGACGTCGCCGATCCGGGCCGAAATAATCCGGGCAGCTCACGAATGGCCGCGGATGCTCGACGATTTCGGCAATGCGCGAGAACAAACTTTGCGCCGTGACGGGCTTGGCCAGCACTTCGGTAACGCCGGCATCGCGCGCCGCTTCGACCCTGTGCTTTTCGGTGTGTCCGGTCACCATGAGGATCGGAGCGTACGGATTCGGACTGGTCTTTGAATTGCGCACCTGCAGGGCAAATTCGATGCCATTGCTGGGCTTCATGGACAGATCGGTAAGGATCAAGTCGGGCTGGCGGTCGCGCAATATGTCGAACGCCTGGTCGCCGTCGATCGCTTCATACACGGTCGTGATTCCGATCGCATTGAGCAGGGCACGAAGCAGAGCGCGCATCTGCGGATTGTCTTCGACAATCAGCGCCTTCAGGAATTCGAACGCCCCCCCGGACATCGCCTACTCTCTTGTTCCAAGCCGGCGCCAGCGGGAGCGAACGGCTCTGCGCCAGTCACCGCGCGTGAAAACGCGGAGGCCGGTACACATGGTCTCTGGCAGCAACACGAATCGCGACGGCACGTTGGGATTCTGTCTGTGAATTGCGGTTGGAATGTAGGCAGTCGATGGTTAGTAATTCCTTACAAAGCTGCCCCGGAGGAACTGCATGCTGGCCGGAGTGAAGTCGTTGGCCTCGCGGCTCGGCGTTGGCGGTCTGATGGCCATCAAAGCCGTGTGGTCGCCTGTCGCGCTGGGCGCGCATGCGCTGATCGTCGATTGTTCCGGCAAGGTCCTACTGGCGCGGCACAGCTATATGACGGGATGGTCCTTGCCCGGTGGCGGCGTGGCGCGCGGCGAAGCGCCGGTGGACGCGATCTTGCGCGAGCTGAAAGAGGAAATCGGCGAGGTTCGCGCCGACGCGCCGCAGCTGATCGGAATCTTTTCGCGCCGTTCCGGCTGGGCAACGAACGTGATCGTGCTCTACCGGCTGGCGAATGCGCAGGTCACGTTCACGCCCAATCTCGAAGTGCGTGAAGTCATTTTTGTCGACCCGGCCGATCCGCCACAGGGTACTTCGGTCGGAACCAGGCGGCGCCTTGCCGAATTCGCCGGCAACCTCCCGCCCGCGCCGTATTGGTGAGGGGAGAGCTTTAATCTACCGATGTCACGGCCCGCCGGAGTGCGGGCCGCCCAGTTGACGCTTCACTCGACTTCAAAAATGAAACTGCGGCGTTCCTTGAAGAATTGCACCCGCGATCACCTGGGTGGCCCGCATTTGCGGGCCATGACAGCGAGGGGTTCAACTCAACCCAAATCAATTTCGCCGTTCCCGATCACCCCGTCTTGGCCGGTGCCGGCTGCGGTGATGTCGCCGAGCGCGATACCGGGAAGAACTTCTCCTTCATCTGGCCGAAGGCTTCGGTGGCGATGCCTTCCGGCGTCCAGCCGCCTTCCTTGTTGATGTTCATGATCGCCCGCGGCTGGCTGTAGAGCTCGATCGTGTCGGCGCGCGCGCCGAAGATCTGGCCGGTTACGTCCTTGGCAAGGTTCGACACGAGAGCCACCGCAAGCTTGGCCGGCTGGTCGGGACGGATCGTGGCCGCCATGATTTCGCGGCGCTTGGCCTGCGCTTCGTCGCGGATCGGCACCGATTGCGTCATGCGGGTCCAGGCGACCGGCGCAATGATGTTGGAGCGCACATTGGTCTTGGCGCCTTCCATCGCCACCACGCGCGACAGGCCCATGATGCCGAGCTTGGCCGCGGCATAATTCGCCTGGCCGATATTGCCGATCAGGCCCGAGGTGGACGTGAACAGAGCATAGGCGCCGTCCTGTTGCTCGCGGAAATGCTCGATGGTGGCGCGGCAGACATTGTAGGAGCCGCGCAGATGCACCTCGATCACCTTGTCCCAGTCGAACTCGGTCATCTTGTGGAACATCGCATCGCGCAGGATGCCGGCCGGATTGATGACGCCGTGCAGCCCGCCGAATTCCTTCAAGGTCTGGTCGCGCAAGGCTTCCATCGCCTTCAGGGACGTCACGCTGTCGGAGTTCGAGAACGCCTTGCCGCCATTCTTGCGGATTTCGGCCGCGACTTGTTCTGCTGGGCTTGCCGAGCCTTCATCGTCGCCCTTGAAGCCGCCGCCCAGATCGTTGACCACGACCTTGGCGCCTTCTTTCGCCGCGATCAGCGCAGTGTCCTTGCCGATACCGTTGCCGCCGCCCGTGACCCACACCACTTTGCCTTCCAGAATACCCATCGTTACCTCCGTTGTTGTTGTGTGCTGATCTCAAGCACGCCGCACAAATCTCCACCCTCCCCTTGAGGGAGGGTCGAATTTCTAAACTGTCTCCTGCCTCACACCGGATCCCAGCCGAACGTTCCGGTCGTCGGTTGCAGGTCCGTGAAATTCGGTTTCATCGCGGCCATGCAATGCTCGGCGATCGTGGCCGGGGTCCAGCCTTCGATCTTGCCCAGGCCGCGCACCGGACGCGGCTGGCTCATCAGGAAAATCTCGTTGCCGCGCGCGGCGAAGATCTGACCATTGACGTCCTTGCAGGCCGGCGAGGCGAGGCTGACGGCCAGCTGTGCCACCTGATCGGCACGCATGAAGTTCTTCATGCGATCGACGCGCTTGGCGGACGCTTCGTCCTTGACGGGAATCGTCGCGATCATGCGCGACCAGGCGAACGGCGCGATGGTGTTCGAGCGCACATTCTTGGCCTGGCCTTCCATCGCGATGATGCGCGACAGGCCGACAACGCCCATCTTCACGGCCGCGTAATTGGCCTGGCCGATATTGCCGATCAGTCCCGACGTGGACGTGAAAAGAACGTACGAGCCTTCGTTCTGCTCGCGAAAGTGATTGATCGTGGCGCGCGTCACGTTGTAGGCGCCGTTGAGATGCACATCGACGACCATGTCCCAGTCCATGTCGGTCATCTTGTGGAACATCGTGTCGCGCAAAATACCGGCCGGATTGATCACGGCATGCAGGCCTTTGAAAGAGTCCATGGCCTGCTCGATCATGTGCGCCACACCTTTGCGGTTGGTGACGCTGTCGGAGTTGGCGACGGCCTTGCCGCCGGCGGCGATGATCTCTCGCGCGACCATCTCGGCCGGGCCGGCCGAGCCTTCGTCGCCGCCAGCCACCGCACCGCCCAGATCGTTGACGACGACCTTGGCGCCCTCCTTGGCGGCGAGCAGGGCGCACTCCTTGCCGATGCCGTTGGCGCCACCCGTCACCAGAACAACCTTGCCTTCCAGCACGCCCATGTGTTTCCTCCGCCGGATTTCCGTGGCCCCAAGATTACCGAGCCCTCCTTGAGCGAAGCAAGCGAACCTGCCTGGACGATCCGCCCGGAGCGGCCCCAAGACGCTCCCCTGGTGGAGCATTTGAACGAAACCGCCTTCGGTCCGGGCCGTTTTGCGAAGTCTGCCTACCGCCTTCGCGAAGGTGTGTCGCAGGTCGATGAACTTGCGTTCGTCGCGATTCAGGCCGGCGAGCTGCGCGGCTCGGTGCGCTTCTGGCCGATCATGATCGGCGCCCAGCGCGCGCTGATGCTGGGTCCGCTTGCGGTGAAATCCGACCAGCGCGGTCGCGGCATCGGCGTGGCGCTGATGGAACGCGCGCTGGAGGAAGCGCGACGGCGCGGCCATGAGGCGGCGATCCTGGTCGGCGACGAGCCCTATTATGCGCGCGTCGGCTTCGCGAAGCTGCCGTCGGGGCGCATCCGCTTTCCCGGGCCGGTTGATCCGTCGCGCGTGCTCGGTCTCTCGCTGAAACCAGGTAGCCTGCTCAACCTCTCCGGCGAAGTGCGCCGCGCCAGGTTGGACGAACCGGTGTGTGCGGATAGCGCAGGATTGGCTTCGGGCTAAGCCACGTTCGGATCGATCGCCGCTCCACTCACCGCGCCGCGCCTTGCGAAAAAAGTCGCGGTTGTTCGCTCCGATGCGCTCCCCGGAGCGCAATGTAACCCCAGAGCAATTCACCGAGTGCGCCAGCCCGAGCAGGTCTGCGGCGATTGATCCACCTCAAGCTTGGTCATCGCGCGCCCTTCTAGGGTTCGCGCGACGAGGTGCCTCATGGCCGACATCACATTTCATTCGATGGCAGACAGCGCCTATCTGTGGACGGCCATGCACGTCGCCGACGAGAAAGGCGTTTCGTACGATTTCGTTCCCCTGGTCTACCGCTCGCCGGAACATCTGAGGTTGCATCCCTTCGGCAAGATGCCCGTGCTTCAGCATGGCGCGCACTTTCTCTACGAGACCGCCGCAATCGCGCACTACATCGACAAGGCGTTCGACGGACCACCGCTGCAACCGTCTGATGCGCTGGGTCAAGCCCATGTGGTGCGCTGGATCAGTATCGTCAACGCCTACATCTTTCCCGTGATGAACCGGTTCATGAAGGAGAAGCTGGTGCGTCCCGCCTGGGGCTTCGAGCCGGATCAGGCCTTCATCGAATCGGCGCGCGAGCCTTTGGCCCTCCAGGTGCGCCTGATCGACGAGACCGTGACAGAGACGCCGTATCTGGCGGGAAAATCCTTGACGATCGCGGACAGTTTTCTTCTGCCGCACCTGCTCTTCTTCAGCAAAGTTCCGGAAGGCGCGGCGCTGCTGGCAAAGGCACCGGGCGCAACGAAGTGGCTGGTACGCATGCGCGAAAGGCCCAGCTACTTGCGCAGTCCCCTGCGCGGCTTGTTCGACGCGATGCCGTCAAGAGGTTCGCAGGTCGCTTAGCGCGGCCTTTGCTGCTCAGCGCCCCTCGACGCGCCAGGCCAGCAGCAGCGTTCCGAGCAGCAGCACAAGCGCGGCCCATGGCGGCAACAATGGCTGCTGCTCGACGCTCGTCACGCGGTAGGCGCCGTTGGCGCGCAGGCCGATCCAGTTGGCACCCGCCGCGTTGCCGCTCGCGTTTACCCGGCGCGCGTCCGGCACACCATCGGCCAGCCAATGAACCGATCCGCCGCTCGCCTGCGCGATCGGCTGCAAGATCCGATCGGTCGCGCGCATGTCGGCGACTTCCTTCGGGTTCAGCGGGCCAGCCGCCGCGACGGCCGTGAGCGTGCCGTCGGTCAGGCGATAGAGCCCCAACTCGTCCGCCTTGGCGGTGGCGCGCCAGATGCCGGGTTCGACCTTGGCGAGCATGAGTGTGACCTTCTTGCCGGACGGATAGGTCAGGCTTACCGGCTGGGCGGCGTTCGCCATGCTGCGGCGTTCGACGGCGATCACGCCGTCGGCGATCGTCGCGGCGAGGCGTTCTTCTTCGAGTTCCGGCTCCTTCATCAGCCAGTGCGCCAGGCGGCGCAGAAGTTCGGCCTGCGGTCCGCCACCCTCGAAGCCGCGCGCCCACAGCCAGGCATGATCGGAGAGCAATTCCGCAACGCGGCCTTGCTTCACATTGTCGAGCACCAGCAGCGGGCGGTCGTTCGGCCCGCTCATCACGGTCTCGCCGGAAATCCTGTTGGCGCCGATGACGCGAAACCAGCGGCCCCAGCTCGGCGGCGACGTTGCGGTGTTCTCGCCGGGCAGATCGCGCGTCACCGGATGGGCCATGCCCTGGGCCGTGACCATGGGCTTGAAGCCTTGCGTCACGATCTCGCCGGTCGGCTGCGCCGGCAGCACCGAGGCCAGCGGCGTACGCGAGATGCTCATCGGCTGCGCGAACTCCGGCCCCGACGCGACGAGCAAGGCACCGCCATTCTCGACATAGGCGGCGAGATTTTCATAATAGAGCATCGGCAGGATGCGCTGGTCGCCATGCTCGCTGTAGCGGTCGAAGATAACCAGGTCGAAGCTGGCGAGCTTCTCGGAGAACAATTCGCGCGTCGGAAACGCGATCAGCGACAATTCGTCGATCGGCGTCGCGTCCTGTTTCGTCGGCGGCCGCAGGATGGTGAAGTGCACCAGATCGACCGAAGGATCGGCCTTGAGCAGGTTTCGCCACACGCGCTCGCCGGCATGCGGCTCGCCGGAAACGAGCAGAACGCGCAAGCGGTCGCGCACGCCCGACACGGTCACTACGGCGCGATTGTTTTGCAGCGTGAGCTCCGATGGGCCGGGCCGCGCTTCGACCTCGACGACATTCTCGCCGCCATGGCCGACCGGTATGTCGATGGTGGTGTCCTTGCCGACGGGCACGACGTGCGTGCCGATGCTGTTGCCGTCGATGCGGATCTCGACATCGGCCGTGCCGCCCTGGACGCCGCCGAAATCGTCCACCCGCACGACCATGCCGGCCGTCTGCCCGACAATGGCAAAGCGCGCCGCGTTGACGATGGTGAGCTTGCGGTCGCGCTCGTCTCTGCGGCCCGCGATCAGCGCATGCAACGGCGCATGGATGGCAAGCTTGTCGGCCGGCGGCGCGTCATGCACTTCGCCGTCGGTGATGAGGATCGCGCCCGCGATGCGCTCCGGAGGCACGTCCGCGAGCGCCGCATTCAGACCGGCGAACAGCTGCGTGCCATTGTCCTCGCCCGTCGTGGTGGTGGTGACGATGCTTTCGCGCACCTCCAGGTCCTTCTCTCCGGCAAGCTGCTTGCGGAGTGAAGCCAGTGCGGCGTCTTCCTGCGCGCGTCGGCTTTCAATGCCCATGCTTTGCGACCGGTCGATGACGATGGCCGCCACATCGGGCAGCGGCGAGCGGGTTTCGTGCACGATCAGCGGGTTGGCCAGAACGAAGACCAGCGCGACAAACGCAAGTGCCCGCGCCCAGGCGCCGCGCGCCCGCACCGCGAAGGCGAAGATGCTCAGAAGCGCGCCGATGCCGATCGCGCTCCACAACAGGAACAGCGGAATCTGCGGCGCGAAATCGATGCTGGTGCTCATTTGCCCAGACGCTCGAGCAAAGCGGGCACATGCACCTGGTCGGCCTTGTAGTTGCCGGTGAAGGTGTACATGACCAGATTGATGCCGAAGCGAAAGGCGAGTTCGCGCTGGCGCTCGCCGCCCGGCACGACATCGACCAGCGGCGAGCCGTCAGCGTGTTCGGCCCAGGCGGCCGCCCAGTCATTGCCGCCGATGATGACAGGCGACACGCCGTCGCCGCCGCGCGCCGGAGTGGGGCCCGCGCTGGGATCGGCCGGCGGCAGCGCCTCGACCCAGACTTTGCCGCCGTCCCAGCGGCCGGGAAAATCCTGGAGAATGTAGAACGCCTTGGTCAGCACATGATCGGACGGCACCGGCTCCAGCGGCGGCAGATCGAGCTTGGCCAGAAGCCGGCGCAGCGTCTGCTCGCCCGGCGAAGACGCTCCCTGCTGTGCGCCGAGCGTCAGGTCGCGCGTATCGAACAGGATCGTGCCGCCATTGCGCATATAGTCTGCGATCTTCGACAGCGCTTCCGGCGACAGATCCTTCTCGCGTGGATCCATCGGCCAGTAGAGCAGCGGGAAGAAGCTCAGATCGTCCTTGCCGATGTCGACACCCATCGGTTCGAGCGGCTCATACGAGGTGCGTTGGCGCAATTGGTTGCCGAGGCCGGTCAGGCCCGCCTTGCTCATGTCGTCGACATCGCCAAGGCCGGTGACGACGTAGGCAAGCCGTGTATCGGTGGCGGCCTTCAGGTCGAACGCATCGTCGGCCCGCGCGTCTGGCGTGTGAAGGAATGCGAAGGCGACCAGCACGGCCGCGGCGGCGCGGACAAAACGCAGCCGCGAGAGATAGCCGCGCATCCACAGCGAGATCGCGGCATCGAGGAACAGCAGCGCGATAGCGAGGGCAAGCAGGAACGGCGCAAGCGCGAGCACCGCGGTCTGCGCATATTCCCGGATCGGCCGTCCCAGATCGCCCAACGGCAGAAGTGTGTCGTTCGCAGCCACCGCGTTCAACGCGTCCTCCGTTCCAGCGACGCCATAGAGTCCGGGCGGATGCAGCCGCGACGGTACGGTCTTGGCGATATCGGCGGCGCGGATCGGCAATGCTTCGGCCGGCGGCCGGCGCGAACGGCCAAATCCGTCTAGCGTGGAGACCGGCGGCAAACTGGCAGCGCTGCGCATGTCGGCCGGATGCGTGCCGCTCGACAGCGCCATGAGCCGGCGCATCATGTCGACATAAAGTCCTGAGAGCGGCAGGGACGACCAGCTTGGACCCGCCGTGATGTGAAAGAGGACGATCCAGCCCTTGCCGCGGCCTTGCGCCGTGACCAGCGGCGTTCCGTCCGCCAGGCGCGCCCAGCTGCGATCGGCCAGTTCGACCGACGGTTCAGCCAGCACCTGACGCGTCACCGACACATCGGCCGGAATGCTCAAGCCTGCGAACGGGCTGGCTTCCGAGAACGGCGCCAGCTTTTGCGGCTCGGCCCAGGCGAGCGCGCCACCCAGATAGCGGCCGCCCACTCTCAGCTTCACCGGCACCAGATCGTCCGTGCCGCCCGTCATGCGCTCGCCGGCGAAACGGATCAGCAGACCGCCGCCGGCGACGAATTTGGCGACCTTGTCATAGTCGCTGCCGGCCACACGCCCGACATCGGCAAGCACCAGAACGGAAATGTTGCGCGCCAGCAGATCGCTGACCGTGCCTTTGCGGACATCGGCATAGGGCGCAAGCGCGCGCTCCAGATAGTAGAGGTCGGAGAGCAGCGGCTGCTCGTTCTCGTTGATGGCGGCCGAAACGATGCCGACCGCGCGATGCGCACCGCTGCCGCCGAGCAATTGCACCGCGCCCGCAGAATCCATATTCGCGACGGCGATGC
The DNA here is from genome assembly GCA_025360685.1 of Pseudomonadota bacterium. Lineage (GTDB taxonomy): Bacteria > Pseudomonadota > Alphaproteobacteria > Micropepsales > Micropepsaceae > Rhizomicrobium. The sequence continues at coordinate 11,328 of JANYBR010000356.1, read as the reverse complement.
GCGCGGTCTCGTTGCGCACCTCCATCGGCAGCACGATGTGCACGCTTGTCCTGGTTTGTCCGCCGTCGAAGCGAAAGCCAGCGCCGGCCAGCAGCTCGTCATGGCTGCCGAGCGCGCTGACCTGGCCACTGCGTTCGCCTTCGGCATTGGCGCGCATCACGCTGATGTCGAAGCCGCGCGGATCGCTGGTCGGCGGCAGCAGCGCCAGCGGCCCCTTGCCGACGCCGTCGGCGAAGATGTTGAGCGAACCTGCCGCCGCAAGCGCATCGGCGGTGGCGCCGGCATGGCCGTCCTCGATTCCGTCGCTGAGCCAGATGATTTCCGGCCGCGCCGTGAATTTCGCCTTGGTGATCGCGGCGGCGGCGCGCACGCGATCGGGCAGCCAGGGCTGCGGCGTCAGCGCCTGCGCGATGCGTGCCGCTTTGCCGGCATCCATCAGGCTTACGTCGGGCAGGTCGGCCGTGGGCACGATGGCGATGGCGCGGCCCTGTTGCGAAGCGGTGCGCAGCACATCGGCGATCACTGCCAGCCGCGCGTCCCAGTTCGCCGCCGCGGTCCAGCCATTGTCGATGAACAGGATCATCGGCCCCGTGCCCGCGATGGGCGGCGCCTTTCCCAGCAACGGATCGGCCAAGGCCACGATCACGCAGGCCGCTGCGATCAGGCGCAGCAGCAACAGCCACCAGGGCGTGCGCGCCGGCGTCTCTTCGTCGCCGGACAGTCCAAGCAGCAGCCGCAACGGCGGGAACATCACGCGGCGCGGCAGAGGCGGCGTGACCCTGAGCAACCACCAGATCGCTGGCAGAACCAACAGCGCCGCCAGAATCCACGGCGCGCCGAAACTCAATCCCGAAAGCAGAGCCATGGGCTTAAGCGCCACTCATATCGGCATAGAGCGCGACCAGCGCGGTCTGCGGCGAGCGGTCGGTGCGATGGGTGATGTGGGTCCAGCCCAGCCGCCGTGCCAGCAGACCGACCGCTTCGGCATGCGCCCTGAAGCGCGTGCGATAGGCGCCGGCGACGGTTTCGGCACGCCCGACGGTCTCGCTCAGGGTTCCGCGCGCATCCTCGAACCGCGTTCGCCCGGTGAAGGGAAAATCCTCTTCGGCCGGGTCGATGATGTGCACCAGCTGGCCGGCGACCGCGAAGCGCGACAGGCGGCGCAACGTGATCTCGATGTCGTCCAGGGGCGAAAGAAAATCGCCGAACCAGACGAACTGCGCGTTCTTCGTGATGGCCGCATCCGGCGGCAAGGCCACATCGCTCGGCGCCAGATCGAGCAGCGTGTGACCGATGCGGCGCAGCGCGGCGCGCGAACTGGCGGGCGCATGCGCGTCGCCGAACAGTGCCACTCTTTCTCCACCGCGCACCAGAAGGGAGGCGAGCGCCAGCGCCAACAGTTTGGCGCGCTCGGCTTTTGTCACCTTGCCCGACTTGAACTGCATGCCGGGCGAGGAATCGCACCAGAACCACACCGATTGCGCCGCTTCCCATTCGCGCTCGCGCACGAACAGGTGCTGCGACTTGGCCGATTGGCGCCAGTCGATGGCGGTCGAGGAATCTTCGGGACGATAGCGCCGAAACTGCCAGAAACTCTCGCCCATGCCGGCCTTGCACCGCCCGTGCACGCCCAGACTCACCGCTGCGGCGAGGCGCTCCGCGTCGACGAGCAGCGGCGGCAGGCTGGCGCCAAGCGCCTCGGCGTCATATTGCAGATTGCCGTTTCGGCTCAAAGAAGGCTCCGGCACAGCCGCTCGATGACGGACGCGATCGTCATGCCTTCGGCGCGCGCCGGAAAAGTGAGTGCCATGCGATGGCGCAGAACCGGACCAGCCAGCGCCACCACATCGTCGGTCGAGGGCGCAAGGCGGCCTTCGATCAGTGCGCGGGCGCGCACCGCCAGCATGAAGGCCTGGCTGGCGCGCGGGCCCGGACCCCAGGCGATAGAGTCGCGAATGTCGGCAAAACCTTCTTCGCCGGGACGTCCGCCGCGCACCAGCTTCAAGATTGAATCGACGACTTTCTCGCCGACCGGAATGTGGCGCACGATCTGCTGTGCCAGCATCAGATCCTCGGGTCCGCACACCGGTGCGGGTTTGGTCTCTTCTCCGAACGTGGTGGAGAGCAGCATGCGGCGCTCGGCATCCTTGTCGGGATAATCGATGTCGATCTGCAGCAGGAACCGGTCGAGCTGCGCTTCGGGCAGCGGATAGGTGCCTTCCTGCTCCAGAGGATTTTGCGTCGCCAGGACATGGAAGGGCCGCGGCAGGTCGTAGCGCGTGCCGGCCACGGTGACGTGACGCTCCTGCATCGCCTGCAGCAGCGCCGATTGCGTGCGCGGGCTGGCGCGATTGATCTCGTCGGCCATCAACAGTTGCGTGAACACCGGCCCGTTGAGAAAACGGAAGGCGCGCTTGCCGCTGTTCTCCTCCAGGACTTCGGAGCCGATGATGTCGGTCGGCATCAGGTCGGGCGTGAACTGGATGCGCTTCCAGTCGAGACCCAGGACGATGCCCAATGTCTCAACCAGTTTGGTCTTGGCAAGGCCGGGCACGCCGATGAGCAGTCCGTGTCCGCCGGCCAGCAAGGTCACCAGGGTCTGATCGATCACCGCATCCTGGCCGAAGATCGCGCTCGCCACCGCGGTGCGCACCTTCCCCAGGGTGGCGGCGGTCCGCTCGAACTGGGCGGCGGCGTTGGTGCCCTCCGCCGTGAGAACTACATTTGGCATGAAATCGTCCGGGATGCTTGGTTGCCGGTCCTTCAAGCGCACCTTATCCTTTGGCTGCGCCGGGACGCGATTTATGTACCCCGGCAGTGCAGGCGCAACAAGGAAAAGCCCGTTCCCGCCGCCTGCACGGCGATGTGAAGAACGGGCATGCAGCGGTAATGATGAACAGCGGCGGGTTCCCGATCGGTCTGGCAAGCCTGCAGCGCGAGGCGTCGGCCGGGCGCGGCCTGCCGCCGGTCGACAAATGGCATCCGACCCATTGCGGCGATATCGCCATCCGCATCGCACGCGACGGCACCTGGTACCATGAGGGCTCGCCCATCGGCCGCAAGGAACTGGTGCGCCTGTTCTCGACCATACTGCGTAAGGATCCGGATGGTTTTGTTCTCGTCACGCCGGCCGAGAAGATGCGCATCGTCGTGGAGGACGCGCCGTTCCTCGCCGTACTGTTGGATGTCGAAGGCACGGGCCGGGCGCAGAAACTGAGCTTCACCACCAATGTGGGCGATGTTACGGAAGCCGGCGCCACAAATCCCATCCGGGTGGAGACCGATCCGGAAACGAACGAACCGGCGCCCTATGTTCATGTGCGCAAGGGACTCGAAGCGCGCATCGCACGTGCGGCGTTCTATCAGCTCGCCGACCTGTCGGTTCCCGGCGATGGCGAAGATGCGGGCTATCTCGGCGTGTGGAGCGGCGGACAATTCTTTCGCCTCGGCCGTCCGGCATGAGCGAGGACTCTCCGGCATCGATCGGACATCGCATCGTCAGCGGCGGTGTCGAGCTGTTGCGCAGCAGGCTGCTGAGCGAGCCGCCTTCCTTGCCTCTGACGCCAAAGCGCGGCGACTTCGATCTCAATCCGCAGAACCGTCCGACAGAGAAGATCGACCTGAAGCCCGCGGCCGTGTTGCTGCCGCTTGTTTTCCGCCGCGAGCCGCATGTGCTTTTGACCCAGCGCACGCATCATCTGACGCGGCACGCCGGGCAGGTCTCGTTTCCCGGCGGGCGCGCCGATCCCGGCGACATCTCGCTGGTCGAAACCGCATTGCGCGAGACGCAGGAGGAGACCGGCATCGAACCGGCCTTCGTGACGGTGGCGGGATTTCTCGATGCCTATGAGACCGGAACCGGCTACGCCATTCTTCCCGTGGTCGGGCTGCTCAGCGAAGGCTTCGCGTTGTCGCCGCACGCCGCCGAGGTCGCCGAGATTTTCGAAGTGCCGCTGTCGTTTCTGCTCGATCCCGCCAACAAGCAGCAACAGTCGCGCGAATTCCAGGGCCGCACGCGCAGCTTCTATTCCTTCACCTTTGAAGGTCATTACATCTGGGGCGCGACGGCGGCGATGCTGCTGAACTTCGGCGAACGGATCACGGCGCCATGACCCGCATCATACTCGAACGCTTGCTGCTATTCGCGGTGCCGTTCGCACTTTACGGCATCTACCTCGCGCTGATGCAGTTGCGTCCGCCGGCGGCGGTGGTGCCGCGCACGCCCTGGACGATGCTTTTCATCGCGGGGCTCTCCCTGTTCGCGCTCAGCTTCATCGTCTGGGGCATCACGGAAGGTGAACCCACGTCCGGGCACTATGTCCCCCCGCATCTGGTGAACGGCACGGTGGTTCCGGGCTATGTTCAGCCCGACGGAAAGCCGAAATGAAACTCGATCCCAAACGCGAAAGCTGGATGACGGCACCCAAGACGCGCGCGGTGCTTGACGCACTGGGTCCGGAGGCGCGTTTCGTCGGCGGCGCGGTCCGCAACGCGCTGCTCAAACGCGAGGTGTCCGACGTCGACATCGCCACGCCGCTAACGCCGGACGAAGTGACCGAGCGCCTCACCGCCGCGGGACTTGGCGCGGTGCCCACCGGATTCGAGCATGGCACGGTCACCGCAATCTCCACCGGCACGCCCTTCGAAGTGACCACATTGCGCCGCGATGTTTCGACCGACGGCCGCCGCGCCGTGGTCGCGTTCACCAAAGACTGGAAGGAAGACGCGCAGCGCCGCGACTTCACCATGAACGCGCTCTATGCCACCGCCGATGGCGAGGTCGTCGATCTGGTCGGCGGCCTGGCCGATCTGCAGGCAGGCAGGGTGCGCTTTGTCGGCGACGCCACCGCGCGCATCCGCGAGGACTATCTGCGCATCCTACGCCTGTTCCGCTTTCACGCCTGGTACGGCAAGGGCGATCTCGACTCCGAAGCGCTGCGCGCAGCGGCCACTGAAAAGGCCGGCCTGGCACAGCTTTCCGGCGAACGCGTGCAGAAGGAGTTGCTGCGCCTGCTGGCAGCCGACGACCCGGCGCCCATGTTGCGCACCATGGCGGCGGCGGGAATCCTAGGCGAGTTGCTGCCGGGCGCCCTGTCGATCGCGCGGCTGGAGCATCTGGCGGCGATCGATGCCGGCGCGTTCTTCACGCCCGATCCGGTGCTGCGTCTCGCCGCGCTGTTGCCCCATGATGTTTCGGTCGCTCAGTCGGTGGCGAAGAAATTGAAATTCTCCAATGCGCATGCCGCGCGTCTGGAGGACATCGCCGGGTCGAAAGAGAAGATCGTCTCCTACCTGTCGGTCAAGGAAGTACGCAAGCTGCTCTACCGGATCGGTATCGCGCCCTTCAGGGACCGCGTCTTCATCAAATGGGCGGAGGACCCCAGGGAGTCCAACGCCGTCAATTGGCGCATGCTTCTCGAAGTCGCCAGCACCTGGCCGCGGCCGATCTTCCCGCTCACCGGGCGCGACGTGATGCTCGCCGGCGTGCCGGAAGGACCGCTGGTGGGTCGCATTCTTTCGGAAGTCGAAGACTGGTGGATCGATGCCGATTTCATCGAAGACGAATTCTCGCTTGCCGAACGGCTCAAGGCCGTGGTGCAGGCGACGGCGTATTAGGAGATAACCCACCCTCCCCTTGAGGGAGGGACGAAAAATTCGCAGCGCGCGTAGCAGCAGCGTACGCGCCGCAGAATTTTTCGGGGAGGGGTTTAGTGGTGTGGTCGACCCCACCCCGAAATTTTAACTCACGCCGTTCGCGAAAATTTCGACCCTCCCTCAAGGGGAGGGTGAAACCTGAGGTGTATGACTTCCATGCCATTCGAAATCCTCGACACACTGTCTCTCCCCGGCGATGCGCTGAAGCCGAACGACGATGCGTTCGGCCATACGCAGAACGCGGCCGTGGTGCTCGATGGCGCGACAAGCCTTGGTGATTCCGTGATGCCCGGCGACAGCGATGCGGCCTGGATCGCCCATTTCGGCGCGCGCCGGCTGATGGCGCATGTGCGCGACGGCGAGGCGCCGAAGGACGCGCTGCGCTACACGCTGGCCGATGCGGAGAAGTCCTTCAAGGCGTTGCGCCGCCGCGCACCGCAGGAGCAGTGGGAGATTCCGTTCGCCTCGATGGCTTTCGCTTCGCAAACGGAAGACGGCTTCGATTTTCTGTGGTTCGGTGACTGCGCCGGACTCCTGCAACGCACGAAAGACAAGGTCGAGGTGCTTGGCGACTCGTTCGAGTCGAAGGTGCTCGAGGCCAAGCGCGCGGCAAAGATGGCCAAGGCGCTGAAGCGGGCACCCGTGACAAGCGGCGAACGCTCGCCCTATCTTCCCGACCTGCGCAAGTCGCGCAACCGGGTCAATACCGGCTCGCACTGGGCCTTCAGTCCCGACATGCGCGCCGCCGACTTTGTCGCGGCCACACGCGTCGTAGTGCAGACCGGCGCGATGCTGTTGCTCGCATCGGACGGCTTCCTGGCGCTCACCACCGACTATGGCCGCTACAGCGCGCATGGCCTGATGGAGAAAGCCGCTTCAAAAGGGCTCACCGTCCTCGGCGAGGAATTGCGCGCGATCGAAGAAGCCGATCCGCAAGGCCGCAAGCATCCGCGTTTCAAGAAGAGCGACGACGCGACGGCGGTGTTGTTGAGATTGGGTTAGAGTTCTTCGCACTGTTTTTTTATCTCCTCATTTGTCATCCCGGATCGCTGCGCTGCGCTTCGCGAGCTTGTCCGGGATGACAGTGGAGAATGGAAATTGGGTGAACGCGTTGAACTCACCCCGGCACGGCGTGCATGATCATGCCGGCGCCGCGCCAGATCATGTTGAGTGCCACATAGAGCACGATGAACAGCCCGGCGTAGCTGATCCAGGGATGGCGGTTGAGCACGCGCGCGATCATGTTCGCTGCCACGCCCATCAGCCCGATCGAGAGCACCAGGCCGATGGCCAGCACCACCACATGGTTGCGTGCCGCGCCCGCCACGGCGAGCACATTGTCCAGCGACATGGAAAGATCGGCGGCGGCGATCTGCACGATGGCGCGGCGTACCATCGCCGAGCTCGCCTCGACCGAATAGGGGCCGCCGAGCTTGTCGGTCTCGATCTCCATCGCCTCGACGGCTTTCTTTTCCGCGGCGGCCTCGCGTATGTCGCGATAGAGTTTCCAGCACACCCACAGCAGAAGAATGCCGCCGGCGAACATCAGCCCGATGATGGCGAGAAGCTCGGCGGTGAGCGTCGCCAGGATCACGCGCAGGATGACGGCGGCGACCAGGCCCCAGAAGATCACCTTGCGGCGCACGATCTGCGGCACCCGCGCCGCCGCCATGCCGATCACGACGACATTGTCGCCGGCCAGCACGATGTCGATGAGCACGACTTGAATGAGCGCGAAGAACCCGCCGTGGCTGAAGATGAGCTCCAAACGCTTTACCTCAATGAGGCCGGACTATGGCCAGCGGACTTCGGGCGGCATCGACACGAGGATGGCGTCGATATTGTGTCCCGTTTTGAGGCCGAACAGCGTGCCGCGGTCCCACATCAGGTTAAACTCCACATAGCGGCCGCGCCGAACAAGCTGGTGATGGCGATCGGCATCCGTCCAAGGCTGCCCCATACGCCTCCTTACGATTTGGGGATAGACATCGGCAAATGCCAGTCCCACGTCGCGTACCAGAGCGAAATCTTTTTCCCAATCGCCGCTGTCGAGCCGGTCGAAAAAGACGCCGCCCGCGCCACGCGGCTCTTTTCGGTGCGGCAGATAGAAATATTCGTCGCACCATTTTTTGTACTTGGCATAGGTCTCCGGACCGTGCGGATCACAGGCTCGCTGCATCGCAGCATGGAAGTTACTGGCATCCTCCTCGTTCGGGAACATGGGCGTGAGGTCGGCGCCGCCGCCGAACCAGCTCTCGGTGGTGACCATGTAGCGGGTGTTCATGTGCACCGCGGGCACGTGCGGATTCTGCATGTGGGCGATCACCGAAATGCTGGTGGCCCAGAAACGCGGGTCCTGCTCCGCGCCGGGAACGGTCTTAGCGAAATCTGCGGAGAGTTTGCCGTCTACGGTCGAGACATTGACGCCGACTTTTTCGAACACACGGCCCTTCATCACGCTCATCACGCCGCCGCCGGCTTCGCCGCCGTCTTCGTCATGACGCGTGGTCAGTGTACGGACGAATTTGCCCGCCGCCCGGTCGCGGAGCTGGCCGGTATGTTCCAGCTCGATCTGCTCGAAGGTCGCACACAAGCGGTCGCGCAGGGACTCAAAACAGTCGCGCGCCCGCTGCTTGCGATCCTGGTCCGTGTCCGTCATCGCGGAAAGTTCCTTGTCTGGCGAAGTGCTTCGCCTAGTACCATGGCGCCAGCCTGCGCCACGTTGATCGAACGCAAGCCCGATTTCATCGGAATACGCAAGCGCGCGTCGGCGCAATCATGTACTTCTCGCGGAACGCCCGCGCTCTCGCGGCCGAGGAGGATCGTGTCGCCGGCTTCAAAGCAAAAGTCGGTGTACGGCTGCGAGCCCTGCGAGGTGAGAAGCACGATCCGCCCTGGTCCTCGCGCCAGCAGGTACTTCTCCCACGAGACATGGCGCACACAGTCCGCCAGATCCAGATAGTCCATGCCCGAGCGCTTGAGCTGCGCATCGCCGAACAGGAAGCCGCACGGCTCGACGATATCGACCGCGACCCCAAGGCACGCGCCCAGCCGCAACAGCGCGCCTGCGTTCTGCGGGATGTCGGGTTCATAGAGGGCGAGACGCATGCGCACCTTGACGAGTTCCTAGTTGTTCCTTAGTATGTTCCTATTCGATGTAGGAACTTGCGGAATGCTGACATATGAGCCGCTTGAAAAATACCTGTTTCAGCAAACGGGTACATCGGTCGCGATGACGTTCGCAGAGATGGAGCGCGTCATTGGCCGCAAACTTCCGCCTTCGGCGCACAAGCGCAACGAATGGTGGTCGAACAACGCCACGAACCATTCTCAGGCGAAAGCGTGGCTGAATGCGGGTTTCGAGACGGCAAATCTCGACCGAAAGGCGAGGAAAGTTGTGTTCAAGCGCGTCGCACTCGCGGGCGCACGGCAGGGAATGCGAGAGGAACCACGTATGTTCAAACCGCAAGAATCATCCACGCGGCCCGCGGTGAAAGTAACGCGCCATCCGGCGATCGGCGCGCTGAAAGGCATGTTCACCATTGAGCCGGGCTATGACATCGCCCAGTCGGACCCTGAAGAGGTCGCCGAGTGGGAAGCGGCCGTTGACCGGACGGCCGACCTCTATGAGGCTGGGCGTTCGAGGAAATGAAGCCGCCCTTTCTGCTCGACACATGCGTCTGCATTTGGCTCTTGGGCGACGAACTCACACCGAAAACAGAAAAGGCGCTTACAGATGCATACGTCGCGGGAACGACGACGTATGTATCGCCGATTACGGCGCTCGAAATCGGTACGATGGCGCGAAAGCGGAGATTGAAGTCGCCGCTTCAGCCTGGCAAGTGGTTCGCAACGCTGATCGGCCAGCCGGGAATGGCGATAGCGCCGATGCCGCCTGAACTTCTCATCGAGTCGGCCTTGCTGCCCGGAAATATCCACAACGATCCTTATGACCGCATCATCGCCGCGACGGCGCGCGAGTATGGCTACACCGTGATCACAAGCGACCGCGCTCTGCTCGACTACGGCGAGGACGGCTATCTGAGCGTTCTGGAGTGCTGATCCGTTCTGCCGCAAGCCTTCGGCAACTCCGTGAAAATCCGGCATTTTCTGCGTCATCGTGCCGCAAGACCCCCCAAATTCGACTCTCTATTTTACCGCCAGCAAAGCGGCACGCCTGGATATTCCCCGGGGCTGGTGTGCACGTCCTTTCCCGCCGCCCGGAGCGCCCGAATAAAAAGGTGATCCCTTGGCCACCACCACGACCGCCGAACCGACGCGGCGCGACTTCCTCTACATCGCGACGGGTTCCGTCGCCGCCGTTGGGGCCGCCGTCGCTGCCTGGCCGTTCATCGATCAGATGAACCCCAGTTCCGGCGTTCTGGCCCTGGCCTCGATCGAAATCGATCTGTCGCCGATCCAGCTCGGCCAGGCGGTGACGTTCAAGTTCCGCGGCCATCCGCTGTTCGTGCGTCGGCGCACGCCCAAGGAGATCGCGACGGCCGCCGCCGTGGTGATGTCCGATCTGCCCGATCAGCTGGCGCGCAACGAGAACCTGCCCGACGATGCACTTGCCACCGCCGACAACCGTCAGGTCAAGCCGGAGTGGCTGATCGTCTCGGGCGTGTGCACGCACCTTGGCTGCACGCCCACCGCTTTTGAAGGCGACTATGGCGGCTGGCTCTGTCACTGCCACGGTTCGATGTACGACACGGCCGGCCGTATCCGCAAAGGACCCGCGCCGCAGAACCTTGCCGTTCCCACCTATTCCTTCGTGTCCGACACACGCGTCAAAGTCGGCTGAGGAGCGCCATCATGTCCGGTCAATCGACCTATGTTCCGCAAACTGGGTTTTCGCGCTGGCTCGACTCGCGCCTGCCGCTGGTGCGTTTTGCGCACGACACGATTCTCACCTTCCCGACGCCGCGGAACCTGAACTTCTGGTACGCATTCGGCGCCATCCTGACCTTCTGCCTCGGCGTGCAGATCGTCACCGGCATCGTGCTGGCGATGCACTATGTGCCGAATGCGAACATGGCGTTCGACAGCGTCGAGACCAACATCATGCGCGACGTGAACTATGGCTGGCTGCTGCGCTATCTGCACTCCAACGGCGCGTCGATGTTCTTCCTGGCGGTCTATGTCCACATGTTCCGCGGCCTGTATTACGGCTCCTACAAGGCGCCGCGCGAGATCCTGTGGATCCTCGGCGTCATCATCTATCTGCTGATGGTGGCGACCGCGTTCATGGGTTACGTGCTGCCGTGGGGCCAGATGTCGTTCTGGGCCGCCACCGTCATCACCAACCTGTTCTCCTCGCTCGACCAGATCGTGCCGCATCTGGGCTCGACCATCGCCAGCTGGCTGTGGGGCGATTTCGCAGTCGGCGATGCGACGCTCAATCGCTTTTTCTCGCTGCATTACCTGTTGCCGTTCGTGATCGCGGCCGTTGTCGGTCTGCACATCTGGGCGCTGCATGTGCCGGGCAACAACAATCCGCTCGGCATCGACGTGAAGGGGCCGCAGGATTCGCTCCCCTTCCATCCCTACTACACGGCGAAGGACGCGTTCTATGTCGGTCTGTTCGCTATCCTGTTCGCCGGCCTTGTGTTCTTCGCACCCGACTTTGTCGGCAATCCGGACAACTACATCCCCGCCAATCCGCTGGTGACG
>JANYBR010000341.1 GCA_025360685.1 Pseudomonadota bacterium | reverse complement strand
ACGTAGTGTTAGTACGGCAAGCTCAGAGCAGGTCCGACGGCCGATTTTCCTCGGCGGGCTCTTTCAGTGGCGGAATTACGAGCCCTGGCTAGGCCCGCTCAAGGACAAGTTGGACGATGTGCTTATCCGCTATCGTGAATAGGTCCTCGGTCGCAAAAAAACGAGCCTGAACACCGGCTGGGATTGCGATCGAGCTAAATGCTCTCGCCGACCAAGCCTACATTGTAACTTTCATGCGATGCATTTTGGTCGCCGATCCCGATCCATTGTGATCCGAGTGGGGCGCGCTTTCACGCCAGAAGCGCATCGACCGATAGGTCAACGGACGACGGCCGAATGTCCGCTAACGAGAGAAATGGACTGCCCGATGCGAGGGCAGCTTGTGACCGATCTGCGACCGTCGCAAACCAACCCCTAAGCAGACATTCAACGCGGAGCTCAGCAACTGGTGCAATAACGAACGCGCCTCAGCGCAACGCTTACTTGACGCGCTTCCAGACCACGTCAATCGCGCTACCGCCGCCCGATGGTGCATTGTTGGTATAGGTTAGTTGATCCCCGGAAACCTTGAATGCCCTCTTGAACGTGGTGCCGTCCCAATTCGGGAATGTGCTGGCCTCGACGTTGAATGTAATGGTTTTGACTTTCGCGTCCACCGTGTACTTGCCGAAATGCGCGATACTGCCGCCGACGATCGCCTTGTTTTCCTCTGCAGTCCCCTTGTCGCGCGCATCCGCGGCGACTTTCGCCAGCGTCGCGCGCGCGAGGATGATGGAATAGTGGCCGTCCCGTCCCAGGATCAGCTGGCCGCGCGGATTGTCGCCAAACGGCGCGTTCGAGACGGGGGTATAAGTGCCGGCGACGCTCTTTGCGCCCTCCGCGGCTGCGTTCCCGGCAGGCAACGCGAGCGCGGCGAACAGCAGCAAAGTGGAATATGCGGAAAGAGTGGTGCTGTTGTTCATGGTCGTCCCCCAAAGAATTCGGCGCTACGAGGCCCCATGCCCAAAGCATCCACAATAATTTTACTACGCCTTTCCTCCTACGTTTCTGGCCGGTTAGCGACAGTAGGTTAGCGACCCACTCCGGCCACTCGTATTTCTCGAGAGCAGATGAAGATCAACGAACGAAGCTGGCCGGCACTCAATGGCGGTAGCGCGATTGACGTGGTCTGGAAGCGCGTCAAGTAAGCGTTGCGCTGAGGCGCGTTCGTTATTGCACCAGTTGCTGAGCTCCGCGTTGAATGTCTGCTTAGGGGTTGGTTTGCGACGGTCGCAGATCGGCCAATAGGCGACATTCCTTCCCCTTTCGTGTCGCCGAGAAACTGAGTTAATCTGGCCATTGAGCTGCCAGTGGGACTTGCCGAATCCCTTTTAATTTGGCGGCAGCGTTGGTGCAATCGGCCAAGATCAAACCCCGCTATTCATTGTTAGGCTTTTTTGAACTACAGACCTCCCGCAACCCATGCTTACCAACTTGAACAGCCGGATGGCCCCCTTACTCCTCTGCTTGGTGGTTTTGCTGACGCTTTCGGCCGGACGCGCACTTGCTGACGACGAGCACGTCTGGGCTGCATTAAAGCAGGGCGGCAAGGTTATCTTATTGCGCCACACTCACGTCGACATCCGAGAAGGGATAGGGCGGCTCGCGCTCGGGAACTGCGCGGCGGAAGTAAACCTTTCGCCTCGCGGTGTAGAGCAGGCCAAGCGCATCGAAGAAGCCTTCCGCGCTCACGGAATTGCGGTTGGGGAGGTTTTGACCAGCCCCTATTGCCGTTGCATTGACACCGGAAAGCTTGCGTTTGGTCGTGCGACTCCTGTTCAATATCTAGTGCCACCGGGCGTAGTGTCTGAAAGTCAGGCCAAATTGAATGACGAACGCATTTTGGAAGAAATTCTGAAACACCGTGACTTCTCTAATTTGGTGATGATTACTCACGATCTGAACATCTCCAGCATCGTTCTCGAGCCAACAGTCAAGATGGGGGATTTCTTCGTGCTCCAACCCACTGG
>JANYBR010000334.1 GCA_025360685.1 Pseudomonadota bacterium | reverse complement strand
CAGGATGTCGATGCCGCCGAATGAATCCTTGGCAGCCTGCATCGTCGCACTTATGTCGCTCTCCTGCGTGACGTCGCAGCGCTGGAATTTCACCTGGCCGTTGAAACGCCGTTCCAGCTCGCGGCCCTTGTCATCCTGGATGTCGGCGGCGAGAACGCGCGCGCCTTCGGCGACAAACAACTCCACGGTGCCGAGTCCGATGCCGGAACTCGCGCCGGTGATGACGGCAATCTTGTCTTTCAGGCGATCCAAACAATCCTCCCGGGGCGGCGACTCCAGCCTGTTCTGACTGTTTGTCAGTTTAAGCAGAGACGGGAGGCAAAACAAACCGGAGTTTCGAAAAAATGGCGGTAGGGCTTTCCAGGGGACCGAAGGCCGTAAGGCTATCCGCTCGCTGGAAAATATCGCGCCGCCATGAGGTCGCGATAGGCGACCAGATTGCGCAATTCGGCCGCGGCAATCCGCATTGTCGATTTGAGATCCGGCGTCAGGATCGAAGTCACGAAGGCGAAGACGGTCGCGTCGGCACCGCAGGGCGCATGGCCCATCAGATAAGGCTTGTCGCCCAGCAAGGCCGAAAGGGAATTGAGATCGCGAATTCCGAGCTCGGCGATCTGCACCTTGGAATGCCTGCCAAGTCCGTGACCGATCAGTCGGCGGGCATTTGCGCGGCGCAGCATGAATTTCGCTATCGGCCGCAGCAGGAATGGTATCACGCCGAACATCTTTCCGACGCCCTTGCGGAAGTTTGCCCGGTCGAGCCAGCGCGATTCCAAAATCGCAAAGTAGAGATGGTCTTCGCACATCCTTTCGGTAGCCCAGGCGATGGCCTTGTCCCGGGCGCTCAAGGAAGTGTCGAAGTCGAATTTGTATTTTATCTCGATGTGCGCGCGGATGAAGCCCGAATCCGCAATCACCACGCCGTCGTCTTCGATGTAGGGCAGGAGCCTCTTTGGCGCCCGCAGCGGATTGCCCTGCACCGTGCGATAAGGCAGGCCGGCAAGTTTCAGCAGCACCATCGTCTTGATCACGAACGGACTGGAATCCGGCGCGCCCAGAAATGGGCCGAACCTGTAAAGCGTGATCACTGCGTTCTCCATGCCGGTGCGCGACCGGCGACGGCGCCGTTCGCTCGTCCCAATGGCGCGGCGAGGGTAGGAAAATGGGGATCGGAAAACACTTACAAAGTTCGGAAATTCATTGTAGATATTTTCTACAATGAACGGTCTGACAATCCAGCAGTTTCTCTGCTTCGACGCGGTCGTGAGCGAGGGCAGTTTCCAGGCTGCGGCTCTCAAGCTTGGCCGCAGCCACCCCACGGTGTTCGCGGCGATCAAGAATCTCGAAGCTCAACTGGGTCTAAAACTGTTCGATCGCGACGGCTACCGGGTCTGCCTGACCGACACCGGGCGAACGCTTCATGCCGGCGTACGTGGCCTATTGAACGAGCTCGACAACTTGCGAACGCAGGCGGCACAGCTTGCGATGGGCGAAGAACCTGAACTTTCCATCGTGATCGGCGATCTGTGCCCGGTGCCCCAGATACTCGACCTTCTGCGTCGGTTCTTCGACGGATCGCAAACCCGGCTTCACCTGCACTTCGAGGCGATCTCCGGGCCCTGGGAACGCCTCTTCGACGGCGAGGCCGATCTGATCGTTCATCATGTGGACAGCAGCGACACGCGCCTTGAATACGTTCAATTGTGTGAGATTCGAATCGTTCCGGTGGTCGCGCCCAAGTTCCTGGACTTCCCGATAACGCGCGCCGTTACGCCGGAACAAATGCGCCCTTATGTACAATGCGTGATCCGCGATACCGCGCGACACTCGCCGCAGCGCGATTACCATCTGATCGGCGGCGCACCCAGCTGGACAGTGAGCGACCAACTGACGAAGAAGGAGCTTATCCTCAAAGGCATGGGTTGGGGCCACATGCCGGCATTCCTGATCGGGAAGGAAATGCGCGCCAGGCGACTGCTTTCGATCGGCGGACGGCATTTTCCAGGCGCGCGCGGCAAGCTGGTAGCGGCCCGACTGCGCAATTCGCCCCACGGGCCGGTCGCGACGCGTCTTTGGCGATATATCGAGGAGGCCGCGAGCGGTTTTCGCGCGGCCGTCAATGCGCTTGACGCGTCCTAGGCGGCCGGTGTGCGCTGAGTTCAACGCGCGCTACCGCGAAAACACACCCATCAGCATGGGCCTGGCATAGAGCGCCGGCGCTTCGGCGGCGACGACGTCGGGAATGGTGAAGGCCAGATCGGAGGCGGCGTTCAGGGTAGCGTTCAGCATCTGCGCCGCGATGTAGGGGTCGACCGCCCGGATTGAACCCTGCGCCACGCCATCGGAGATCATCGCCGCGAACCGTTCGGAGACCCGGTTGGCGCGTTCGACCATGTTGAGGCGGATATACTCGGGCAATGCGCTGAGCGCCGAGGACCTCAGGAGCGGCCCTCGCTCCGAAAGCTGGAATTCGATCAACGTCGCGGCGGCCGAGGAAATTTTTTTCCAATAGTCGCCGGGCTCGACCAACGCGGCCGATTGCACGCGGCGCATGAATTCGAAGGTGCGCTCGAAACATTCGACGACCAGATCGTCCTTGGCGTCATTGTGATGATAGAAGGATCCTTTCGTGACATTGAGCTGCTGCGATATTTTTTCCACCGACGCGCCGCGATAGCCGCGCTGGTTGATCAGCCGGGTCGCCGCCGTCAGGAACGTCTCGCGCAAACTGTCCTGCGCGTTGTCGCCGATCACGGACGGATCGGGCAGGCGCGCGGGACGCCATTGCGCGCCCGCCGGTGCCACGCCGAACGCCATGATGTCGAACATCCGGTCGCGGATTCGCGGATAGTCGTCCAGGTCGTAGCGCGGCAGCCACGTCACCGACCAGTAGAGTTGTTCCATCACCATATGCGTCCGGGCCGTCGCGATGCGCCGGTCGAGCCATTCATATCCTGGGCTGCGGAACAGCGAACGCACTTTGCGGAAGAATTGCCCATAGGCGCGGCCAACGATCGGAAGATGCGGCTCCTTGAGGGCGCGAATGTCGTTGAATACGGCAATCGGCGCTTCCTCGCCCTCGCGAATGCGCCGGTGCAGGTCGAGGTACGATTCCAGGAATTTGAGCAGCCGCTGGGGTGGATCGGCTTGCGGCAGTGCGCCGGTAATAAGCGTGTCGAAGCGCTCGATGCCGCGCAGATAACAGGCGACTGCCAAGTCCTCCTTCTTCTTGAAGTAGTAGGTGACGCTGGTGGTGATCAGATCCACGCTCGCAGCGACATCGGCCAGGGTCATGCCGCGCACGCCGCGCCGGTTCAGGATGCCGGCGGCCGCCGCAATGATGGCTTCTTTTTTCTTGTTGTAGCGGTCGGTGCCTTGCTGGCTGTTCACGGATGCTCCGAAGCGGGGACGAACGCGGATTCCGCCGCGAGCTTGCGCAGATTCTCCTCGTGGCTAGCTCGGCTGATGGGAAAGAACGAGATGATGGTAATTCCCAGGCCGTACAATATCACGACGGTCGGCAGATAGACGAGCGCGAGGTTGCGGATGACCATGGGATCGACAAGGCCGGGAACCGCATTGCGCGGAAAATCGACCGCTCGCAGCAGAATACCCGACGCAAATATACCCAGGCCCGAGACCGCCTTGGCCATGAAGCTGCTGCCGGCGAAGAACAGGCCCTCCGACCGGCGGCCGGTCTTGAGTTCGCTGTCCTCCACGACGTCCGCGAGCATCGCCGCCATCAGAATGGAACTGCCGATCGTCATCGCACCGGAGATCGCGCCGAACGCAAACAGGATCGGCACCAGCAGCGGCGAGGTGTTCGTCACGAACAGGCCGAGCAGGCGCAGCAGGATCGGAAAGATCGAGATGAAGAGGCCGGTGGCAAACAGGACAACCGCCCCCTTACGCTTGCCGAGGAGCTTGGACACCGGCAGTGCCACGACAAATGCGAGGAACACCGCGATCAGGGTGCCCAGGCCGAGGAACGATATCTGGCCATTGGTCAGTTCCCAGAAATAAGTTCCAAGATAGATGGCCATCGCGAACACCAGACCGGTGGCGACGCCGAAACAGATCTGGGCGAGCATCAAGATGAGGAATGCACGGTTGTTGAGCGTCGCTGCCATCTCTCTGGCGTATTGCAGGATCGACATCTTGCGGGCCGGCGGCTTGCGCAGGATGGGGATGAATTTGTGCGTGCCCAGCGCCGATATCAGGATGGCGCAGAACATCAGGATGGCGGCGGTTATGCCGTAATGCGAGTAGCCGGTTTCATTGAGCTGCCCGACCTTGTGCGTCGCATCGGGCGACAGGAACACGCGCAGCGCCAGCAGGTACATCGTCATGCCGCCCATCCAGGCGAAGAAGACGCGATAGCTCGAAAGCGCGGTACGCTGATCGTATTTCTCGGTCAGCTCGGGATTGAGCGCGGAACTGGGGATCTCGTAGAAGCTGATGAACGTTCGCACCACCACCGCGACGACGAAGAGATAGATGAGCAGCGCGCCCTGGCTCCAGTGCGGCGGGTTCCACAGCAGCAGGTAGCTGATCGCGACCGGCAACGCGGAGAGATACAGCAGCGGATGGCGGCGGCCCCAGCGGGTGCGCAGATTGTCGGAAATCTGCCCGATGATGGGATCGAACAGCGCATCGACGCAGAGCGCACCGAGCAGCACCAGTCCCACCAGTTCGGACGGCAGGTGCATGACCTGGTTGTAGAACAGCAGCAGGATGGTCTGAAAACCGTTGTCCTTGACGCCGAAGGCCACCGAGCCGAAACCGTAGAACAATTTGGTGCGCAGACTGCCGACGTCGCGTTGCAGAGCCTCGACGTTCATCACTGTGTCCGTCATTCGCCTGGCACCGGTTCGGGCAGGCCTTCGGTCAGTTCGGCTTCGACGGCGACCGGCGAGTGCGCCAATTCCGCGGCTTCCTCGAGCTTGCGCAGATTTTCCTGGTGCGACTCGCGCGTGATGCGATAGCGCGACAGCAGGATCATGCCGAGCGTGTACATGAAGATGATGACCGGCAGATAGACATAGGCGAGATTGCGGATGATGTGCGGATCGAGCGTGGCCGGCGTTGCGTGCTGCGGAAAGTGTACCAGCGCGAGCATCTGTCCGGCGAAGAAGGCGCCAGCTCCCGACGTCGCCTTGGTGACGAAGCTGGAGGCTGCGAAGAACAAGCCTTCCGAACGGCGCTTGGTCTTGAGTTCATTGTCCTCGACAACGTCGGTCAGCATCGACGAGAACATGATGACAACGACCAGGCCCAGAGCGTTTATGAGAAACCTGTCCGCAAACAGGATCGGCATCAGGAAGGGCGAACCGTTCCTCGGGAACAGATCGATCAGGCGCAGGCCGATCGGCAGGCCCGCGATGAGGATGAACGTGATGAAAAGCCCGATCGCGAGCTTGCGCTTTCCGAATCGCCGCGACAGGGGCGTTGCGACGCTGACCGCGGCGATGGCGGAAAGTAGACCGGCTATCTGGAACAGGGCGATCTGGGACGACGACAGGCCCCAGAAATAGGTACTGAAATAGAGCAGCAGAGAAGCAGCAACGCCGATCGACACGGCGCCGCACAACGCCGCGCCCATGAGCACGACAAAGGACGGATTCGAAAGGCTCGTCCCCATCTCGCGCAAGATCTGCGGCAGCGAGATGCGGCGCTGCGGCGGCACGCGGAAGTACTTGATGTTGCGATGCGTGCCGAGCGAGGAGATCAGGATCGCCGACACCATCACGACCGCGGCGATGAGGCCGTAGCGCACATAACCCACGGGATTGAGTTGTCCGACCGGATGTGCCGCATCTGGCGACAGGATGTATTTGAAGGTGACGTACGTCATCGCGACGCCACCGAGGACGCCGAAGAAGAACCGGTATGACAGAAAGCTGGTGCGCTGATCGTAATCGCTGGTCACTTCCGCGATCATGGCGGAATTCGGGATCTCGAACATCGTGATGAAGGTACGCACGATGATGGCCATCACGATCAGGTAGACGAACATGCCGCCTTGCGAGAGGTGGGGAGGAAACCACAGGAAGAAATAGGATACCGCGACCGGCACGGCCGACGCATACATGAACGGATGCCGGCGGCCCCAGCGCGAGCGCAAATTGTCGGAAATCTGTCCGACGATGGGATCGGCGAAAGCATCGAAGACGAGCGCGATCATGATCGCGGTCCCGACGAGCTGCGCCGGAAGGCCCACGATCTGGTTGTAGTAGAGCAGCAGCAGGCCGCCGAAGCCGGCGTCCTTCACCCCATAGGCGACGGAGCCGAACCCGTAGAACAACTTCGTGCGCAAGCTTCCAAGCTGTTTTCGTCCGGCATCGTCGCTCACGTTGTGCTCCTGTTGGGCATGATCAACATAGGGTCACTCGCCGGCCATGGC
>JANYBR010000258.1 GCA_025360685.1 Pseudomonadota bacterium | reverse complement strand
GGTCACCGACCGGCGGTCAAGGGCGGTTACTTCCCGGTTCCGCCGGTGGACTCCGCGCAGGACATGCGCGGCGAGATGCTCGCCATCATGGGCGACATGGGCATCCAGCCGGAAAAGCATCACCACGAAGTCGCCACCGCGCAGCATGAGCTTGGCTTCAAGTTCAACACGCTTACCAAGTGCGGCGACTACATGCAGATCTACAAGTACGTCATCCACCAGGTCGCTGCCGCGTACGGTAAGTCGGCGACGTTCATGCCCAAGCCGGTCCTGGGCGACAACGGCTCGGGCATGCATGTGCATCAGTCGATCTGGAAAGGCGGCAAGCCGCTGTTCGCCGGCTCGGGCTATGCCGATCTCTCCGACACGTGTCTGTATTACATCGGCGGCATCATCAAGCACGCCAGGGCGCTGAACGCCTTCACCAATCCACTGACGAATTCCTACAAGCGTCTGATCCCGGGCTTCGAAGCTCCCGTCCTGCTCGCTTACTCGTCGCGCAACCGCTCGGCATCGTGCCGCATTCCGTTCTCGGCCTCGCCGAAGGGCAAGAGAGTCGAAGTGCGCTTCCCCGATCCCGGCGCGAACCCCTATCTCGCCTATGCCTCGATGCTGATGGCGGGCCTGGACGGGATCGAAAACAAGATCCATCCCGGCGATCCGATGGACAAGGACCTCTATGCCTTGCCGCCGGAAGAGCTGAAGGAAGTGCCTACGGTGTGCGGCAGCCTGCGCCAGGCGCTGGATTGTCTCGACAAGGATCGCGCCTTCCTGAAGAAGGGCGGCGTGTTCAGCGACGACTTCATCGACAGCTACATCGAACTCAAGATGGGCGAAGTCTACGCCTTCGAGCACACCCCGCACCCGATCGAGTTCAAGATGTATTATTCGGTGTGATCGCCGCGTCCGTCGTTGATACGAGAAAGTATGCGGAGCGACACTGCTCTGCTGACCGGAGTTTGTCTGCCGGCGTGGCGGAACTGAGGGACAATGAATTTCGCAACCCCAAGCCGCCGCGAATTTGTCATGTCACATTCGCTTGATTGAAATCGGAGTCCGATCCTACGGTCAGAAAAGTTTGACAGCGTAAATTTAACAGTGCGTGCGTCAGCCGATTCTCGAGTTCCGCTGCATTGGCGCCCATTACTTCGTTTGGCGGAGACATGCCGAGAGCGACTGCTCCGACTTCGTGGCCATCAACTGACTGGCATCAAGCAATTGGGGATCGCGATTATCTGATCAGCCGGAGCATTGTGCCGGCTTGCGGGAAGCGGACAATTCCCGCAAAGCGAGTTCGATCTCGAGTCGATCAACAATTCCACGATATTGGATCGCGACCAGACTGATCGAGCCGCCGGGATCGGAGCGCCCCGCCATGTTTCATCGTGTTCTGCTCGTCGCCTTGGTTCTGACGATGAGCGCAGCGGCATCGACCTCACGCAATGCCGACACAGTGGAGGTGCATATCCCTCTTCCCGTGAAGGTGTCGGTCTTCGATCCTCAAAAGATATCGGAATCCCACGAATTCGATATCGCCATAGATCTATTCGAAGGCCTGACGGCAATTTCCGCCTCGGGCGAAGTGATCCCGGGCGTTGCGTCGCGCTGGACGACCAGCAAGGACGGGCTGGTTTGGACGTTTTATCTGCGCCCGAACGCGCGATGGTCGAACGGCGAACCGGTGACGGCAGAAGACTTCGTCTATAGCTTCCGGCGCGAAGTATCGCCGCTGACGGCTTCGCCTTCGGCGGAGGCCCTGTCGCGCATTGCGGGCGCAGAGAGCATTCGGCAGGAGAAAACCGAAAACCCCGCGATCCTTGGCGTAAGCGCGTCCGACAGAAGGACCTTGCGCGTCGTCCTGACTGCCCCAACGCCGTGGCTGCCGATGCTGTTCACGCATTTCGCGGCGATGCCCGTACCCCGGTCGCAAATCTCCCGGTACGGCGATGAATGGACCACGCCCGGACGCATGGTCGGCAATGGCGCTTATACACTGGCTGGCCAGGACGCGAACGGCACCATCCATCTCAAGCAAAATCCATTCTTCCACGATGCGGGTTCGGTGAAGGTGCCACGCGTCACCCTCATTTCCGGTCTCGCACCCGCGGACGCATTGAAGCGCTTCGACAATGGCGACTTCGATGTCGTGACCTTGCTCGCATCCAGTGTTTCCCAGGCAAGGTCTGAACATCCGGATTGGATATTGAAACAGTCGGAACTTGCAACGCGATCGCTGATCGTGAATCCGAACAAGGGTCTTTTGAGCGATCCGCGGTTTCGCCGTGCGCTCTCATCGACCATCGATCGTGAAGAGTTGATCCAGACGGTCGAACACGCCACCTATCTACCGGCGTACGAGCTTGTCGCGCCTGGTCTTGCCGGCTACCGGCCGCAATCTGCCACTTGGTCTTCCGAGCCCTTGGCGGAACGCATCTCTCAGGCGCGTGCTTTGATGGTTCAGTTGCCCGGCGCTCCGGTCCGAGTAAGCTTGACGTTTCGCGATGGCCCCGCGGGCCAGCGTGTCGCGTCGGCAATCGCCGAAGGCTGGAAGGTGAGGCTCGGGGTCGAGACAACACTCGTGCCGCTTGACGGAAAGACGTTTCTTGAGCGCTTGGGGAGTCATGATTTTGAACTCGCAGTCGTTGGTTGGGATCCCGACTTTGCCGACGCATCGAATTATCTGGATGGCTATCGATGTGACGCAGGTGCCGCAAATTTCGGCGCCTACTGCGATCGCGACTTCGATAAATTTATGACTGCGGCAAGTAGCACGATCGACCCTTCCGCACGTATGCGGCTTCTGGAATCCGCCGAGCGGCGCCTGATCGATGCCGACGCGGTCATGCCGATCGCTCACGGCTTGCTCGAGTTTGTGGTTAGTCCGCGCTTAAAGGGTTGGGAGGCCAGTCCGCTGTCTCGTCACCCAAGCCGGTTCCTCAGCATTCAACCTCGACGTGCCGCTCCGGCGAGGCGCCGCATCTAGTCGGCGCCCGCTTTTCCGATCGCGTTCAACCGGGCGAGCGCCGCGTCCGACAGTGCGAGCCCCGCCGCCGCCAGATTCTCATGCAGGTGGTTGATCGACGAAGTGCCAGGAATCAGGAGAATGTTGGGCGCGCGGTGAAGCAGCCAGGCGAGCGCGGTCTGCATCGGCGTTGCGCCGAGTTGTGCAGCGACCTCCGAGAGAATGGCTGACTGCAGAGGCGCAAAGCCGCCGAGTGGGAAAAAAGGCACATAGGCGATACCACTGCCTGCCAATTCGTCGATCAGCGCGTCGTCGCCGCGATGGACGATGTTGTAGTGGTTCTGCACACAGACGACGTGGGAGATACTGCGCGCCTGCTTGATCTGGGCGGAGGTAACGTTGCTCAATCCGAGATGACGGATGAGACCTTGCCCCTGGAGGCCGGCCAACGTCGCAAACTGTTCCTCGATCGAAACCTCACTTGGTCCCTGAATGCCGCCAACGCGCAGATTGACCACATCGATCCTATCCACCCGAAGGTTTCGAATGTTGTCATGAACGGCACGCGTTAGCTCGGCGGGCGTGAGCGCCGGGATCCAGG
>JANYBR010000243.1 GCA_025360685.1 Pseudomonadota bacterium | reverse complement strand
CGCAACGACACGGGTGTCTACGAGGGCGGTGAGATCTCGATGTTCTACGACCCGATGATCGCCAAGCTATGCACGCACGCGCCGGACCGGCTCGGTGCGATCGACGCCATGGCTTCGGCGCTGGACGAGTTTCGCATCGAGGGGATCAATCACAACATCGCGTTCCTGACCGCGATCATGCACAACAAGCGTTTCCGCGACGGGCGCATCACCACAGCGTTCATTGCCGAAGAATTTCCCGACGGCTTCCACGGCCAGCCTCTGGATGACGCGGACTGCGAGCGCTTCGTTGCCGCCGCGGTGGTCGCGCGGCTGGCGCGCGCGCTGCGTGCCAGCGCCATCTCCGGTACCATGAACGGTGCGCACAAGGTGGGCGGCGAGTTCGTCGTGACGATCGACGGGCAGAACTATGCCGTGACCGGCGCCAACCTGGCGGCGGGAAACCTGCATCTGCTGGTCGGCGGCAAGCCCTATGGCGCCATCACCGAGTGGCAGCCGGGCCAGCCGATCATGCATCTGTCCGGCAAGGACGGCGAGCACGCGATCCAGCTGACACGCGTGCAGGGCGGCTACAAGCTCGGGCAGGGTGGAC
Organism: Pseudomonadota bacterium; assembly: GCA_025360685.1. Taxonomy (GTDB): domain Bacteria; phylum Pseudomonadota; class Alphaproteobacteria; order Micropepsales; family Micropepsaceae; genus Rhizomicrobium. Next base: position 7,540 of record JANYBR010000243.1, on the reverse strand, counting down.
GCACCGTCACCGCGACCGTCCGATCGCCTCACGCCGCTGCACTGGCGGCGCTCATGCCGAAAAAAGTCGCAGCTGATACGTCCAAGATGCTGCTATGCCCGATGCCGGGCCTGGTCGTGTCGGTGAACGTCGGCGTGGGCCAGGACGTAAAGGCGGGCGAGACGCTCGCTGTGGTCGAGGCAATGAAGATGGAGAATGTGCTGCTTGCAGAACGCGACGGCACCATCAAGAAAGTCAACGCGACCAAGGGCGACAGTCTGGCGCTCGACGACGTAATCCTGGAATTCGCCTAGGCGGTTCAGTCGAAGGTCTTGCGAATCTGGATGTCGATCGTGGGGATCGAGCGCGTGCGGTATTCGTCGATCGTCGAAAGCGGAAAAAGGTCGCGCGGACGGGCAAAATTGCGGCGCCTGTCGTCATAAGTGAATCGCAGGATATTGTCGGCCTCGATATGCACGCTCCAATCGGGGTTCGGCTTGTATTCCCAATAGACGTTCAAATAGGGCGCTATGGCGCGTCGCTGCCGCGTCTGTTCCAGACGGAATGAATCTTCGGTCCAACCATTGTAGTAGAAAATACCCCAGGTCGACTTCAAACTGTTGATGTCCTGCGTCACGCGGAGTTCGATATCCTGCGGACGCTCCGATGAGATCACCCGGCGCGCGCCCGTCGTCGGATCTCGCACATCGCTGAAGCGGAAGATGCTGGTCGTGCGCAGCAGTCCGTTGGTGATGCCGATACGGTCGAGCGGCACGGTGAGAGCAAGATTCACTTCGTCGTTGCGGCCATTGCCGATATTGCCGGGCGCATCGAAGGCACTCGTCGGCGTGACTACCGGCACGAAGTCGACCGCGTCCTTGATCTCTTCGTGCAGCAGGCTGAGTACGATCGCGCCCCTCGTCCAGAAGTGGCGTTCGGCCGAGAATTCGAATTGGGTGCGCTGATCCGGTCTCAAATCGGCGTTGCCGGCCGTCACGCCTGTCGCCGACAAATCGCTGGTGGCGATGAAATTGTTGAAGTCGAGCTGTCCGACGACACGCTCGAAGCGGAAGCGGACCTGCGTTTGTTTGTCTGGCGTCCAGGTCACGACGGCGCGTGGCTTGGGATAGAAGAAGGAACGGCTCTTGGTCGTATCACCGCTCTCGCTGATCGCGGAGGCTTCGATGCGCACGCCCGCTTCGAGCCCCCAATCGTCGGCAAACTTCCACGTGCCCTGGCCGAAAAGTTCGCCGCGCGTCTCCTGCACGCGGGCATTGGCTGACGGCAACGGAACCGGGACGCCATTCACCGCGAACGCGGTATTGCCATTCAGGAAATTGTAGGCGCCTTCGCCACCGCCCTCGAATGTCAGCGCGCTGCTGACCAGATAGCGCAAAGTTGCACGCGCAATCGATTCACCTGTCGTGGTCTGAGAACTGAATTCCTGCAACGTAAGCGTATCGTCGGAGGTGCTGATGTCGCCCGAACGGGCCAGGCGTTGCAGGACAAGGGTTTCCAGTTCGGTGGAACCGAGCTTTCCTTTCCAATGCAGACCCAGCTCGGCGCTGTTGGTGCGAGATTTGTCGACGAACAGCTGATGCAGAGTCGGCGAGTCGTAGGCGAGCTTCGAGATGAACGGACTGTCGCGCAACGTCAAATTGGTTTTGAACTGGCCGCCCAGGAACGGCATGGTGACCGCGCCCTTCGCCGCCACGCCGATTCCCAGGCCGTGCGATTGTGCACGGTCCAGCTCCAGAAGGTTGTTCGCCGCATCGAAAATCTCATGGCGTCCGATGCCGACGGAATCGTCATAATTGTTCACGACCGAGACCGCACCCTCGTACAGGTGACCATCCGCCTGGTGCGTGAACTCGAGCGCCGCGTTGGGAATCATATGGCCGTCTTCGAAAACCAGGTCTTCGGCGGTGGCGACGATCTTTGTCAGGTCCATCTTCTTGCGGACGACGTTGGCGACGACCGTTTGGCCCTGCATGTCGATGCCCGGGGCGCTGCCGCGGATCAACTCGATGTGATCGACTTCGCTCGCGGGGATACGGATGAGGATCGCGTCGAGGCCGTCGTCCTTGGAGGTCGGCCGTTCGCCATCGACCAGCACGTTGCCGGCCGTTCCGGCAAATCCTCGAGCCGTCGCACCTGCATCGAAAGCAAAGCCGGGCAAACGCCTGACCATGTCATAGGCGGTATTGGGCCGTTGATCGGCAAAGAACGCGGCATCGTAGGTCAGAACGCCGGTCGCGGCCTGTTGGGCGCGAGCGGTGCCCAGCATGACGATAGCCATCAGGGCCGCACCAACGATTCGCCTCACTTGCACGCATGCCCCCGTGGTTGCTTCACTCGGCTAACGTGATGACGCACCTTCTAGAGTTGCAACCCGCACAAAATGCATAGCTGCTGTCGAGCAGCATTCTAAAATCGCAATAGCGTGATCGCGCTCGGAAGCAGGTGCTGCCGATGGAAGATGTTGAAAAGTTAAACGAGGTAAATTTATGCCCGAAGCAGAACCCGACTTGACCCACATGCGTATTCGGATCGAGGGCTATGTACAGGCGGTCGGCTATCGAAACTTTGTGATCGGCGAAGCTATGCGGCTTGGAGTCGACGGCTGGATCCGCAACCGGTCCGACGGAACAGTCGAAGCGCTGCTCTCCGGTCCCAATGCCGCCGTCGAAACCTTGGTGGGCCTGTGCATGCGCGGCCCGCCGGGCTCGCGTGTCGGCAATGTCGAACTGCACAAGGCTGAAGCGCCGGCGGAGAAGGGCTTTCGCCGCCGTCCGTCGCTCTAGTCCGACGCGCGGCTGCGGAACAGTTCGCGAAATACGGCGAGCGCGAATATCAGCATGCCGATCACGGTCAAAACCTCGCCGACCACCATGACCGGAATGAACTTGGAATCGTTCGACGAGAGGTATAGCGCGAGGGCGGGTATCATCGTGATCCCGCCAATCAGAGAGATAAAGTAATTCATCCAGGCCAGCCGAACCGACATGGTGCCGCGCGTCAGGGCATAAAATGTGCCGTAGAGTGCCATGGTGACCCAGCCGACCAGGTTGAGATGGGCATGCGCCGGTGCAAGCGTGAAGTCGTCGGTCATGCCCATATGCATGCCCCAGAGCATGCCGATCAAAACGCAAACGACTCCCGTGGCAAAGAAAGCTGCTGATACTCTTGGCATGAGTGTCCCCTCGGTTGTGACGCTACTTTCCACGAACGGTTCCTATGGTCCGAACACGTGCGCGAAACTCTTCTGCATGGCGACATCGACGTCCGCCATCGATACGGAAAGCCCCAGATCGTGCAGGCTCGTCACGCCATGCTCGCTCACGCCGCACGGCACGATGCCGGAAAAATGCGTCAGGTCCGGATCGACGTTGATGCTTACGCCGTGGAATGTCACCCAGCGCCGCACGCGCACGCCGATGGCGGCGATCTTGTCCTCGCGGCCGCCACGCACGACCCAGATGCCGACGCGGCCGTTGCGGCGTTCGCCCTTGACGTTGAACTGCGCCAGGGTGCCGATCAGCCACTCTTCGAGATCGCGGACGAAAGCGCGCACGTCCTCCTTGCGCTGTTTCAGATTCAGCATCACATAGCCGACCCTTTGTCCCGGACCGTGATAGGTGAATTGACCGCCGCGTCCCGTCCTGAACACCGGAAACCGCGCGTCGAGCAGGTCCGCGTCCTTCGCGCTGGTGCCCGCCGTGTAGACCGGCGGATGCTCGACGAGCCAGACAAGCTCCGGCGCGTTGCCCTCTGCGATCGCTGCCGCGCGTTCCTCCATGAAAGAAACCGCGTCGGGGTAGGGGGTCAACTGGCTGGCGACGCGCCATTCGACCGTCGGCCGCGTTAACCCGTCCGAAAGCATAACCGCCTGAGTATTCGCCGGATCACCCATGGGGTCCTTCATGTCCTCGAATATCTCTGGCGTCAAAGTCGAAATCTCGGTCGTGCTGGGCCGCTCCACCATTCCCATGCATCAGTTGTTGCGGATGGGCCGCGGCGCCGTCATCGAGCTCGATTCCCACCAGGAGGACCCGGTACTCATCCTTGCCAATGACAAGCCCGTCGCGAAGGGTGAAATCGTCATCCATGGCGACAAGATCGGGGTCTCGATCACGGATCTTCTACGGGGTTACAACTCATAATACACCGTCAAAGTGTATAATATTTTATTCCCCACCTGATCCTTGCATTTTAGGCCGACCATGCGTACCTCTGCTGTACAACCGGCAAATCCGTGCCGGTGTGGAGGCGCATTTGCTCCCCATCGTCCTTGCTCGCGAAATGGTCCAGATCGGCCTTGCCGGCTCTGGTGACGGCCGTGCGCGCCGTGCGGCTCTGCTGGCCGAGGCCGGCATGGAGGCCGTCCCCGTCGAAGGGACGGACCAGCTACCGCGTATAGCCTTGCTTTTCATCGCCGGCATGGATCAGGACGCGGCCAGGGCTCTTGCAGCCCGCGCTCGCGCGGCCGGCATTCTCGTCAATGTCGAAGATGTTCGGGAACTTTGTGACTTTCACGTTCCGGCGATCGTACGGCGCGGCGATCTGGTGATCACTGCCTCGACCGGCGGACGCGCGCCCGGACTGGCGCGCCGTCTGCGTGAGTGGCTCGAAGACCATTTCGGGCCGGAGTGGAACGGCCGCCTCCAGACCATGAGCGAGGCTCGCGCCGGCTGGCGTGCTGATGGCTTGGCACCGCGCGAAGTGGCCGAGCGAACCCGCGAGATGATTTCCAAACAGGGCTGGCTGCAATGAGCGCGACGGTCACGGTCATCGACCGCTCGCGCGGGATCATGCCCAGGGCATTCGATCGCGCCGGTGCGGGCGCATCAGACCCGTCGGCGAGTGCGCATCTGGCACGGCTTCAGGCCGCCGCAAGTGGCCGCGACGCACACGGTATTCTGGAATTGGCTCTCAAGGGCGAGTTCGCCGGAAAGAGCGCGGTGGTTTCCTCGTTCGGCGCCGAGTCGGCGGTCCTGTTGCATCTTGTGGCCCAGATCGACCCCAACACACCCATTCTGTTTCTCAACACGGGTAAGCTGTTCCGCGAAACGCTTCGCTATCGCGATCGTTTGCAGGATGAACTCGGTCTTGGCGATATCCGCTCGCTCGCGCCCAATCCCGCCGACCGCGCCCGTTTCGATCCGGATGGCATCTTGTGGTCCAAAGACACGGACGCCTGCTGCAATTTCCGCAAGGTCATTCCGCTAAAGCGAGCACTCGAGCCGTTTGCCGCCCAGATCACAGGGCGCAAGCGCTTTCAGACCCGCGAGCGCGCAACGATGCAGCCGGTCGAGTTCTTCGAAGGCCGTTTCCGCTTCAATCCGCTGACGGACTGGACCCTCGCGCAGCTTGAAGCCTACACGGACAAGCACAAGCTGCCGCACCATCCGCTGGTTGAAGACGGCTATCCTTCCATCGGCTGCATGCCTTGCACGCGCCGCGTTGCCGCCGGCGAGGACTATCGCGCCGGTCGCTGGTCCGGCGAAGACAAGGACGAGTGCGGCATCCATCTCGGCGTCGACGGCGAAGGCATCTAGCCGTCAGATCCGGTTCACCGGCAGCTTCAGATAGACATGACCATCCGCCTCGGGCGGCGGCATTTTTCCCGCGCGGATGTTCACCTGGATCGACGGCAGGAGCAGAACCGGCTTCGTCAGCGTCTTGTCCCGACCGCGCCGCATCTCCACGAACGCCTCCTCGCTGATCCCGTCATGGATATGAATATTGGACTTTCGCTGATCGCCGACGGTTGAACGCCACGCATAGTGGTCGCGGTCGGGCGGCTTGTAGTCGTGGCACATCCAGAGCGCGGTCTCATCGGGGAACGAGAAAATGCGCTTGATAGAGCGGTAAAGGTGCTGCGCGTTGCCGCCCGGAAAATCGGTTCGCGCGGTTCCGTAATCCGGCATGAAAACCGTGTCGCCCACAAATATGTTTTCGCCGATCCTGAAGCTCACGCAACCTGGCGTGTGACCCGGCGTGTACAATATCTCGACAGCCATTGCGCCGACTTGCAGCTCGTCTCCGTCTTTCAGCAGGCGGTCGAACTCCGAGCCGTCGCCCGATACGTCTGTGGCGTTGAAAATCGGCCGAAAAACTTTCTGGACGTCGCCAATATGTTCGCCGATTGCGACGTTCGCCCCCAGCCGTTCCTTGAAGTAGGCGCTGGCCGAGAGATGGTCGGCATGGGCGTGCGTCTCCAGGATCCATTCGACGGCAAGATTTTTCTCCCTGATCGCAGCCAGCACGGTATCCGCCGAATGGGTCGACGTGCGGGCGCCTTTGGGCTCGTAGTCCAGCACCGGATCGATGATGACCGCGCGCCGCGACTGCGGCTCGCTCACCAGATAGGTGACCGTGAATGTGATTTCGTCGAAGAAGCCCTGGATGTGCGGAGTCACGTGGTTCGCCCCTTGCTGGTCGAACCGTACCTGCGGCGCTGCGCCGTTGCGAGCATTGGATTTGCGCGCGCCCGGCGGCGATCGGCGGGCAGTTTGTTGCCTGATTTCAGGGCCTTCCCACCCAGAGGGGGATTTGCTACATCCCGCCCCCTACTGTGATTTCAGGACATGTGCGGTCGTGGCGGAACGGTAGACGCGCTAGCTTGAGGTGCTAGTGGGGCAACCCGTGGAAGTTCGAGTCTTCTCGACCGCACCACCCTGCGCCCTTCGGGCTCCGGGTGGCATGCCAGCCCGAGCTGCGAAGGCGGAGGGTGTCTCCCGAAGCTCCAATGGAGCGTAGGGAGGCTGCCGAAGTGTGGTACGTGTATTTTCTCCAACTCAGTAACGATGACATCTACGTTGGATCGACGGGCGATCTGCGTTGCCGAGTGGCGTCGCATAAGAAGGGCGAAGTGCGTTCGACGAAAGCGTATGGCCCCATTGTGCTGAGATCGTATGTGGCAGTTGAAACTGAGTTGCGTGCGCGCCAATTGGAGCGATACTTCAAGTCCGGTTCCGGAAAGGCCATCGCACTGAAACGTTTCCTGTGAAAAGGCCAGAGCCATGACCATCTCCAACGATTTTCGCATGCTCGACCACAATCTCGGCGAAACCGCCGACGCGTTGCGCGACACGGTACGCTCCTTCACCGACGACAAGATCGCGCCGCTGGCTGAGGAGATCGATCGCACGAACGTGTTTCCCCGCCAGCTGTGGCCGCAGATGGGCGCGCTTGGCCTGCACGGCATCACGGTCGAGGAGGAGTTTGGCGGCTCGGGCCTGGGCTATCTCGAGCATGTCGTGGCGATGGAGGAAATCAGCCGTGGTTCCGCGTCGGTCGGGCTTTCCTACGGCGCGCACTCCAATCTTTGCGTCAACCAGATTCGCCGCAACGGCCTGCCGGAACAGAAGCGGCGCTATCTGCCGAAATTGATCTCAGGAGAACACGTCGGCGCTCTGGCCATGAGCGAGGCGGGCGCGGGATCCGATGTCGTGTCGATGAAGCTGCGTGCCGACAAGAAGGGCGACCGCTACGTGCTGAACGGCACCAAGATGTGGATCACCAACAGCCCCGACGCGCAGGTGATCGTGGTCTATGC
>JANYBR010000231.1 GCA_025360685.1 Pseudomonadota bacterium | reverse complement strand
ACGCGACCGGCGAGCCCGTGCTGAAGGAAATCGCCGGACGCATCGCGGCCGACGAGTACAGACATTACAAGCTCTTCTTCGAGACACTTAATGCACAGAGCGAACCGGACCTGCCGTTCTGGAGGAAGTTGCTGGTCGCGGTCGGACGCATCACCGAGTCCGATGACGACGAGCTCGCCTACGCCTACTACTGCGCCAATGTTCCGGCGGCCGAAGTCTCCACGACGCCATACAAGCGCAAGCTCGATTCGCGCGTGGCCACGAATGCCGGCATGCGGATCTATCGCCGCAATCACATCCAGCGCCTCGTTCAGATGGTGGCCAAGGTCGTTGGCGCAGCGCCGCATGGGCGGCTGACCAGGCTGGCCGGTGCCCTGCTTTGGCGCACCTTGCGCCTGCGCGCCGGGGTCGCTCCTGCGAAGGCGCTGTCCGCCTAGCTTTTCTTGCGTGTGTAGGCGATCACCCAGCTGTCGGCCCAGGTCTTGCCGTCGATCGTCTTCTGCCAACGCCAGGTAAAACTGTTTGGCCTGATGTCGGTAAAGAGCATCCTGCTGGCATGTGCATTGTCTGCGCGTGGGAGGGTCGTGAGCACGAAATCACGCTTTGCGCTGGGTCCGCCTTTCAAATCGATGTACCCGCCCTCATTGTCGACCCAGGTCTGTCGCCACTCCTTGGCCGGCGCCAGATAGACAGACACGCTGTGACCCATCAGATGCTGACCGGGGTGGCCGTCGAAATGCTCTTCGATCACGCAGTCATCGTAACTTTTGGTGATGTGATTGGAGCCGGCTCCCGCGGGCGTTCCGGGCGATGCGTTCCACGTCGCGTCCCAATCCCCCAGCCAGAAGTCGAGCTGCCGGAACTCCGGCCCGGCGCAAGCCGCTGGCGCGGCCGGCACCGCCTCGACCAGAGTTGGTGCCGTGGTCAGCAGAAGTGCCGCGGCGAACAAGCGGCGCATAGGATTCTCCCCGAGGCACCCCCGTGCCATAGCGGCGACAATAATCGCACGTCCTACGCTGCGCCTCTCACATAAGAGTGAGTTCAGACGCTACGCTTCACCAGCATCTGCTTTATCTCGCCGATGGCCTTGGCGGGATTGAGGCCCTTCGGACAGGCGCTGGCGCAGTTCATGATCGTGTGGCAGCGATAAAGCCGGAACGGATCCTCGAGATTGTCGAGCCGCTCGCCGGTGTTCTCGTCGCGGCTGTCCGCGAGCCAGCGATAGGATTGCAGCAACGCCGCAGGACCGAGATAGCGTTCGGAATTCCACCAATAGCTCGGGCAGGACGTCGAACAGCAGGCACACAGGATGCACTCGTAGAGGCCGTCGAGCTTCGCTCGCTCCTCGGGCGACTGCTTCCATTCAGCTTCCGGCTGCGCTGTCTTGGTCTGCAAATACGGTTCGATCGAAGCATATTGGGCGTAGAAGTTGGTGAGATCTGGGACCAGATCCTTCACCACGGGCATCGCGGGCAAGGGATAGACCGAGATCGGACCGGAGACATCCGTGATCGCTTTGGTGCAGGCGAGAGTGTTGCTGCCGGCAATGTTCATCGAGCAGGAGCCGCACACGCCTTCGCGGCAGGAACGACGGAACGTCAAGGTCGGATCGATCTCGTTCTTGATCTTGATGAGCGCGTCCAGGACCATCGGGCCGCAACTTTCCAGATCGACGGTGTAGGTGTCGACGCGCGGCGTGGCATCCTTGTCCGGATCGAAACGGTAGACTCTGAAGTCTTTCGAGCGCTTCGGCTTCTTGCCGTTGGTGGTCCGTGGTCCGGGCCAGACTTTGCCCTTCGCGACCTTGCTGCCCTTCGGCAATGTGAACTGAACCATGTGTGACCTTGGTGGAACGCTATGATCGGGTTTAGCAAGCCGCCTCGCTCAAGGCAACGCGGTCCTTAGGCCGTATCCAGATCGTTTGTGCGATACCAATCGATCTTACGAGTCACGTACATTGTCGCAGCAAGGGCAACGAACAGCAGAGTCGAGCCGATCAGCAAAGCATAGTCCTCAGCGTTCAGAATTATGTACAGAAGCCCGTACAGCATTGAGAGAACAAGCCACAGAACCCCGGCGCGCAGCTTGCTGGCCAGAGCGCTGACGGCATAGAGCGATGTCAGTCCGATCGTAGCCGCAGCCGCGGCCAGATAGGCGCCCGCGAACCCGATATGCTCGGACAGGGACAGCAGGAGCAGATAAAACAGAACCTGCGCCGCGCCGACCAGGGCGTAGTGAACGACATGCAGCCGCCGCGGCGACACAGTCTCGACCACGAAGAAGACAAGAAATGCCAGTGCCACAAACAAAATTGCATATTTGAGTGAGCGCTGAACCAGCTGGTAGTGATCGACGGGTTGATAGAAACGCACTCCGAATGCGGGCGCCAGGAGTTGATTGACGGCTTCGTCGGTCGTTTCGAAGCTCTGGCCGAAGCCGCGCGCAAGATAAGGAACCACCCAAGCGGCCTCGAATCCTTGTGCGCCGACTTTGCGTTCGCTGGGCAGGAATGCGCCGAAGAAGCTCGGCGACGGCCAGGCGGACTTGACCGCCGCTGTGGTGCGCCTGCCGAGCGGCGACAGGCTCAACTCGCGCGAGCCGCGTAGCTTCAGATTTGTATCGAGAGACAAGTCTTGCGCACCCGCAAGATTGAGCGGCGCCTGGATACCGGGAAATCTCGGGTCATTCATGCCGGCACCGGGCTGGAATGCGATGGTGCGGCCGTTAACGGCAAGCGAAACATTGTCGGCGAGGCCGTGCGCGTCCGACACCAGAATAGAAATCGATGCTTGGTTCCAGAGGATGTGCGCGTCCGATGGCGCGAGCGCGGCCAGCGCAAGCCTGTCGAAAGTCGCATGCAGCCGCAGCGCCGAGCGATAGACCGGCACGGCGAATATCCCCCGCCAACGCGTCTCTTCGTTCGCCTGCACGGTCATGTTCAGATTTTCAGGCAACAACACAGCCGTAAGGTGCAAGGTGGACTGAACCGTCTTGCCGTCGACGATGCTCGCCCGCTCCACGGTATAGGGCAACAAGACCACCGGCCCCGCGACGATCTGCGGCCCGCCCCATCCGCTCGCAACGTCCTGTATGGCGCCGGCAGCGGTTTCCTCGCGGTCTGAAAGCGCCAGTTGGATGAACAGCAGCGGGATTGCCAGCGCAATAGTCAGCGCGGCGATGACAAAAAACTTTAGGCCGGGCGAACGCAGCCCGCGCGCGCGAGGTGTCTGGACGGTGTCGCTTGGCAAGGAGCCCTCCCGGTCGGCGAGCGCTCAAGTTCGCTACGGATCGTGGCGCAATCGCGGCGCGCCTGTGTCCGGCCGGTGGATTTCGAAAAATTCAGGATGTCCCGATCTGCTCGAATATCCACGCCGTCTCCACCGGTTGATCCTTGACCGTTCCGGTGATTACGAGTTGCTCGCTCCGCCGCACCACGTCGCCACCGAGATACACACTCTCCTCCACCGTCATCGGGGCGCCTGTGCGAAAGCGCCAGCCTTCGCCATTCGGCAGCTTCAGCAGAATTCCGCCGCCCTGCGACGGTGAAACTCGAACATCCGGATGAATGTGGAATCGAATTGCAAATGTGAGCGCCGCATGCGCCCGCGCGGGACGTGGCAGCAGACGATCAACACCTGTTATCGCCAGCCCTTGCTGGGACATCGTAACCTGCCGCTCGTGACGCACGCCGAAGGGAGCGAGATATGCGTCGTGACCGGCCTCGACGCTCCACCCCTGCACGGTTTCCACCCTGCGCGTCTCGATTGCGGTTGGGCCACCGAGCAGACGCGAGCCAAGCAAGTCACGACCGATCCCCGGCGGCAGGATCGCTGCCATCGAAGCGTCGGCGAGGACAAGCGTGGAGTGTGCCGCAGTGGCGCGAAGAGCGGGCTCCCATTTGGGATGGGTGGCACCGCCATCGCCGCAGTTGACGACAACGCGATGACCGCCGCTGCTGAACTCCATCGCCAGACACGCCGCGTGGGCGCGGGTTGAGAACGCTCCCGGCGGCACGCTCCCGCAGTCGATCAGGAGCATCGTCTTGCCGGCTGTCATTCGGTGATAACCGGTATGCCGGGCGTAGGCGAAAGGCTGTCCGCGCACTTCGTCGCGTGCCAGCAGGCCCGCGATCATGCGCGGATCGCATTCGACACCGCCGTTGAACAGCGCGAGCGATCCGTCGCCGTGGCGGAAGAAACGGATCATCGGCGCGATGCGGTCATAGGCGCTTCGGATCGCGTGCGGAATCTCGATCGCGCCGGCGGCCAGCGAATCCATCACCATCATGATCAGCCGATAGCTGTGAACAAGCGCTTCGGGCGAACGGCTGACATGGCCACCGTCGGGCAGGATCTGGCGCGCAATCTCTTCTTCAAGACATTTCAGTCCCTCATCCAGGCGCCGCTGACTGTCGCCAAGGCACGCACCCGACAAAGCATAGGCCGCAGCGGCCTCGAACCGCGGCAAACCATCCGGAGCTTCGCGGGCGATCCGCGCCAGCATGCGTGACTGCTCGCGCAATGACACGAAGACTTTGGAGCGCCACAAGAGTTCGGAATTTACGATCACCATGCGGCCATGAGCGAACAGGTTGACCAGGCGGCGGGCCATCACGTCCGGCAACCAGGCCGGTTCGGAATAGCGCGAATGGCGTTTAAGCCACTGCGTGATCAGATTGGTTGCCAGCAGTCGCGCCGGTTCTCCGCCGGCGAAGGCAAGCGGCGGCAGCCATGCGAAACTGTGCAGTGCCTGAGCCCATGCATCCGAAGGAGGTATCGCATCGAAGATGGAGCCGTCCTTCACTTCGACCGTCTCGCCCACGAAGCGGAAACGTCCGCGCAGCATGCCGTCTGCGTCCTCGAGCCTGCGCGGCAGAGCATCGTAGGGGTGAAATAGGATGCGGTCGGACAGCGGTCCGGTGAGAATACGCCGGTAAAGCCAGGTGCTCCGGTACCAGACGCGCACACCGCGAAGTGCGCGCCACATGGCGATGCGCGCCATTTCGGGAAACAGGCGGAGCGGAGGCAGGCGTCGTTGTGCCGGGCTTTCGGCCACGGCGTCAGCCGCGCAACGCGGCGATGTTGGCTGCGTATTGCGCCGCCCCGCCCTTGAACACGGCCGTGCCTGCAACCAGAACATTGGCGCCTGCATCCACCGCCTGCCGCGCGGTTTGCGGTGTGATGCCGCCGTCCACTTCGAGCGCGATCTCGCGTCCGGACTTTGCAATGCGCGTCGCAATCGCCTCGATCTTCTTGAGCTGGCTCGCGATGAAGGATTGCCCGCCGAAGCCGGGATTGACGCTCATTACCAGAACCAGATCGACCAGATCGAGCACATTGTCGATTGCGTCGACCGGTGTGCCGGGATTGAGCACTACACCCGGCTTCTTACCGAGCGAGCGGATCAGCTGCAGCGTGCGATGGATATGCGGACCGGCTTCGGGATGTACCGTGATGCCGTCGGCGCCGGCGTCGGCGAACTCCTTCACATACGGATCCGCCGGCGCAATCATGAGATGGACATCGAGCGGCGTCTTGGCGTGCGGCTTTATCGCCCGCACCACCAGCGGACCGATGGAAATATTCGGCACGAAATGACCGTCCATCACGTCGACGTGGATCAGGTCTGCGCCCGCCGCCTCGACGGCCGTGATCTCGGCGCCCAGCTGTGCAAAATCAGCCGATAGAATGGAAGGCGCGATGCGGATTTTGCTGGCCATGACCGGTCATAAGTGCCGGATTCTCTGCAACCCCGCAAGGCAAATGGCCCGTCAGGCGCGGTCCGCTTGCGCAGTGAGACGGCCGCGCAATTCGACCTCAATTCTCGGCCATGCGATCAGCATCACGGCGAAGGCCGGTAGCCACATGATGCGCGATTGGTAGCGGCCATGCGGTCCGGAAAGGACGCCGCAGACCAGCGCGTTGCCCAGCAGCGCCAGTAGTACGAACGCCGGCAGCACACCCGAGCGCCAGGCGCGCCGCTTCACGGCGTCTCGTAGCAAAAGAAAGAGCCCGAGCAACGACAAGAACGCTACCGGGACATGCACGGCATTCACCGGCAGGAACCAGATGGCACCTTCCTGCTGGTAGGCATGGTCGTAGTCGGAGACCTGTCGGGGAATCGCAATCTTGAATTCCTGGTTGAGAACCCATTCCTGCGGCACAATTCCATCGCCGGTCTGGAACCAGAAAAATTGCAGGAGCGTGTCCTTCGCCGCCAGTATGACGTTCGCTACCGGATGGTACGCCAGGCTGGCCTCGACCAGCGCAGTCGCTTCCGGTTCCATCTTCGCAAATCCTCCCAACTTATGGAAAGAACTGACCTTCTCCTCCCACAGCCAGGCATCGGCCCGGGCCGGAAGCCGATCCTTGTAGGCACATATCTTATAACCGGCCTGCGGGCAGGTCGCATCCAGGACGGGAGCGATCAGGCCGTCTTCCATCATGCGAGCCTCGAGAAATATCGCCCCAGACCGCGATAGAAACAGCTGCTGCGTGAAGGCGTAGTTGCACGCGACAATGGCCGCGATGGCAACAAGGAAGCTCGCAATCCCCAGCGCAATGCGAGGCCGTGGCAAACCGTTGGTTTCGATCCAGCGCTCCGGTGCGAAGCGCATGACCACCAGAGCTGCAAGCAAACCGGCCGATAGTCCGAGGTGCGAGGGATGCGAAGCGATTGCGAACGCCGCCACTGCGAACAGGCCGCACAGCCGCCATGGTCCGAGCGACGCGCTGTGAAACGCGAACAGGTAGAGCGACAGCGGCACCAGAGCGACAAAACAGTCCGGTTCGATCTGGCCCGCGTACCAAGGCAGGCCCGTCGTGAACGTGACGACCGCGCCGAGCGCGAGCAACGACCAGAGCGACATCAGGGGACGCAGCGCGCGAGCAAACTCCGTGAGCACAAACGCCGTCATCACGCATTGCGCGATAGCCACGAGCCACAGGCTCTGACGCCCGCCTGCCGCTTCGAGGAACACGGAATAAA
>JANYBR010000315.1 GCA_025360685.1 Pseudomonadota bacterium | reverse complement strand
AATACGCGCGCTTTCATCGCCAACCTTTTCCACTACCGGACAAGCTGCGGTCCCTTGCTCTCGCCCTGGATGGATTCGGGCATGATGCCGAGCCGGCGGGCGACTTCCGAATAGGCTTCGACCACGCCGCCCAGATCGCGGCGGAAACGGTCCTTGTCCATCTTGTCGTTGGTGGTCGTATCCCAAAGCCGGCAGGAATCGGGGCTGATCTCGTCGGCCAGCACGATTCTCATATATTCATTTTCCCACAACCGCCCGAACTCGACCTTGAAGTCGACCAGCTTGATGCCGACGCCGAGGAACAGTCCGGACAGGAAATCGTTGATGCGGATGGTGAGATTGACGATGTCGTCCAGGTCCTGCGGCGACGCCCAGCCGAACGCAGTGATGTGCTCCTCGCTGACCAGCGGATCGTGCAGCGCATCGTTCTTGTAGCAATATTCGATGATCGAGCGCGGCAGGACCGTGCCTTCCTCTATACCTAGACGCTTGGACATCGAGCCTGCAGCGATGTTTCGCACGATGACCTCGAGCGGAATGATCTCGACTTCCTTGACCAGCTGCTCGCGCATGTTGATGCGCTTCATGAAATGCGTCGGCACGCCGATGGCGCCGAGCTGGGTCATCAGGTACTCGCTGATGCGGTTGTTGAGCACGCCCTTGCCGTCAAGGACGGCCTTCTTGGTGGCATCGAACGCGGTGGTGTCGTCCTTGAAGTACTGGATCAGGGTGCCGGGCTCCGGCCCCTCATAGAGGATCTTGGCCTTGCCCTCATAGATCATGCGCCGGCGCTTCATCGTGATTTCCTCTGCCGCCCAAAACGCGAAAACGGGGACTCGACTTGCGGCCCCCGTCGAAGCGGCAAAATAGCCATGCGTACCGCCTGCGGCAACGTTGCGAATGCGCGCAGCCGCCCCTATCTGTGCGCTGTCCACAAGCTTGGGATACAATGACATTGGCGTCCACAGTGATGGACATATATACTTTATAATTCAAGAGGTTACGCATGAGTGGGTCGTTCGATGACCGGCGCAAGGGATTTGAGTCCAAATGGGCCCATGACGCGGAGATGCAATTCAAGATCATGGCCCGCCGCAACAAGCTCTTGGGGCTGTGGGCGGCCGGCGAGATGGGCCTCACGGCGGAGAAGGCCGATTCCTACGCCAAGGCCGTGATCGCATCGGATTTCGAAGAACCCGGCGACGAGGACGTGTTTCGCAAGGTGCGCGGCGATCTCGACAAGGCGAAATATTCCGACCACGCGATTCGCCACAAGATGGTTGATCTGCTCGAGGTCGCCTCAGAGCAGGTCCTGAACGAAGTGAAGAAGTAACTCAGGACGATTTGAGGCGCGCGAGCGCTTCGGGAAAGCGGCGCGACAGCGGCACGGTCAGCTCGCCAAGCTCGACCGCATAGTCGCCGGAACCCTGTGGTTTCAGGCCCGTCATCTGGGCCGTATTCACCAGCCAGGAGCGGTGTACGCGCACAAAGCCGCGCGGCGACAATTCCGTTTCGATGGCGCTCAGCGGCGTTCGCATCAACGGCCTGCGTCCATCGCGCAAGGTGAACTCCACATAGTTTCCCGCTGAACTGACGGCCAGGATATCGCTCATCCTCACGCGTACGATGTGTGTCCCGTCGCGGATCGTGAACATCCCGCCGGTTTCCACCGGCACAGCGGGCTCGCGCATCAGCCGCGCCACGACCCAATAGATCGTCACCATCAGAAAATAGGCGAAGACATCCTTGAAAAATTCAAATCCGATCTCCGCACCGATGTGATGGTAGGCGTAGTGGTAACCGGCCAGCGCGTAGATTACTTTGCGCAACAATACGAACGTGCCGACATGCAATACCCAGTAGACCGGCACGGCGCTGGCATGAATCAGCGCCGTCCGCCACCAGGGCCGTTGCTCCAGCGGTGCAATCTGCAGCGCCGCCCAGGCGATGGTCGAATAGGCGACAAAACCCACCGCGCTCGTCACCTCCCACACAACGGGCTGCGCCAAGCCGAAGTCAGGACGAAAGTGCAGATCGTTCCAGACTGAAATGCTATCGAAACAGGCGATGAATACGGTGAGGGCCGCCAGACCGATCAAATAGACCTTGCCGTTCGTCCCCGTGAACGCGCCGCTTAGCCCAAGCCCTTGCCACCAATCACCAATCCGGCGCGGGCTGCCCCACATGCCTTTTGACCGCGTGGAGTTGGACATAGATTGCAGCGGTGCCGAACGCGGGCCTGACATGGTGCCAGTATAGATAGGCCACGCGTTAATTTGGGAGAGCAGTGAAGATGACAAGCCGGTTACTCGCGGTCTTGGCCGTAACATTGTTTTCGCAACCGGCGCTAGCTGCCGGGGCAGAGGCTGGCTGGCCGGCCTATGGCGGCGACCAGGGCGGCCAGCGCTATTCACCGGCACGGCAGGTCACATCGGCAAACGTTGCGAGCCTTGCCGTCGCATGGACCTATTCGACCGGCGAGCTGTCCGAGCCCGACATCAAGCGCGCGGCGTTCGAGAACACGCCAATCCTCGCTGAGGGTCGTCTCTATGTCTGCTCCTCCTTCAACAATGTCATCGCCCTCGATCCGGGAACGGGCAAGCAGATTTGGCGCTACGACCCAAAGCTTCCTCGCAATCTTCAGCTGGCGAACTCCTATAATTGCCGCGGCGTGGCTTACTGGCACAATCCGAATGCGGCGGCTGGCGCCTGCACTTCGCGGATATTTCTAGGCACCAACGACTACCGGTTGATCGCCCTCGATGCGCAGAACGGCAAGCCCTGCGAGAACTTCGGAAACCGTGGCACGATCGCGATCGAAACGGGCGGCAAGCCGGAGCGCGTCGGCCAGATCGGCATCAGCTCGCCGCCAGTGGTCAGTCACGGCGTCGTGGTTATCGGCTCGTCGATGGACGACAATCAGCGCGTCCATGAATTACCGGGCACGGTGCGTGCGTTCGATGCCGTTACCGGCAAGCCGCGCTGGAGTTTTGATCCGCTGGCCGGCGCGCCGTTCGCAGCCGGTTCGGCAAATGTCTGGGCGCCGATGTCGATCGACGAGGAACGCGGGCTCGTGTTTCTGCCGACTTCAAGTCCCAGCCCCGACTTCTACGGCGCCATGCGCAACGGCGACGATCACAACGCCGGCGCGGTAGTCGCGGTTCATATCGAGAGCGGAGTGGTCGCCTGGTCGTTCCAGACCGTGCATCACAATGTCTGGGACTACGATCTGCCTGCGCAACCGACTTTGGCGACCGTCACCTACAAGGGCCAGACCGGGCCGGTGGTGATCCAGGGCACCAAACAGGGGCTTATCTTCACTCTCAGACGCGACAGCGGCGCGCCGTTCATTCCAGTGGTCGAACGCAAGGTGCCGCAGGACGGCGTGACTGGCGAGAAACTCTCGCCGACGCAGCCTTTCCCCGTTGCCCCCGCGCCGCTGGCGCCGCACGACATCAAGCCGGACGATGCCTATGGCCTGACGTTCTGGGATCGTGGGCGTTGCCACGACGTGATCGCCGCGTCGCGCCATCAGGGTTTTTACACGCCGCCGTCGACTCAAGGCACCATCCTATATCCATTCACTGGCGGTGGCATCAACTGGGGCGGCATGGCCTTCGATGCTTCGCGCGACGTGGTCTATGTCAACACGTCGAGCGCGATGCACATGGTTACGCTCATTCCGGCCAAGGACTATGCGGCGCAGCGCGCGGCCAATCCGGGCCATGAAATCTCGCCCAATGCAGGCGCGCCCTACGCCATGCGGCGCGATGTCGTGCTCTCGCCGCTCGGCCTGCCGTGCAATCCGCCGCCCTGGGGATTGTTGCACGCTATCGACATGCATGACGGTCACGAATTGTGGTCGGTACCTCTGGGGACGACCGAGGACCTCGCCGCCTTCTCCGAATATGTCGTGCATGGCACGGGCACGCCCAATTTCGGCGGGCCGATCGCGACGGCGGGCGGCCTCGTGTTCATCGGCGCTGCGCTCGACAATTACCTGCGCGCCTTCGATGCAAAGTCGGGTGCCGAACTGTGGAAGGGCCGCCTACCCGCCGGCGGACAGGCAACGCCCATGACGTATGTCTGGAAAGGCAAACAGTATGTCGTGATCGCCGCCGGTGGCCATGCCATGTCCGGGTCCAAACACGGCGATTCGGTCGTGGCGTACGCACTGCCCAATTGAAGCCAGGCCCTCGCCCTTCGACGAGCTCAGGGTGAGGGCCAAGTTCAGATCCTCATCCTGAGCTTGTCGAAGGATGGACGGTGGACGCGGCCTGAGCCACTGAATTGACTTCCGTCGCGGCACGACAGGCATAAGATCGCCGCCGACTTTCCGGGACCGATCCGATGGCCACCGCACTAGACAACGCACTCGTCTCCAACGTCACCTATGGTGATGACAAGGAGATCCACGCGCTTCTGACCGATCTGCGCAAAAACGATCCAGTGCATTGGACCGAGCCCGAGGGCTATCGCCCGTTCTGGTCGATCACCAAATATGCCGACATCCTGGAGATCGAAAAACTCAACGACCAGTTCCTCAACGAGCCGCGCTCGGTGCTGATGAACATGCAGGCCGAACACGATCTGGCCGCGATGTGGGGCGGCCCCGATCCCAAGACCGGTCGCGTCTCCCCGCTGCGCACGTTGATTGACATGGATGGCGCGGACCACCGTGCCTATCGCGGCTTGACCCAGCCTTGGTTCATGCCGGCCAATCTGAAGAAGCTTGAACCGCGAATGGCCGAACTCGCCAAGCGCTATGTCGACAAGATGATGGCGATGGGTCCGCAGTGCGACTTCACCAAGGACATTGCGGTCTACTATCCGCTGCATGTCATCATGTCGATCATGGGTGTGCCGGAGAGCGACGAGCCGCGCATGCTGCAGTTGACCCAGGAACTGTTCGGCGGCGGCGATCCCGACATGCAGCGCAAGGAGCGCGATCCGAACACCAACGTGATCGCGGACTTTTTCGGCTACTTCAACAAGGTGACCGAAGATCGCCGCGCCCATCCGGGCGAGGATCTGGCGACCGTGATCGCGAACGGCAAGGTGAATGGCTGTCCGCTGGGACCGGTGGAGACTGCGTCCTACTACATCATCGTGGCGACCGCCGGCCACGACACGACGAGCTCCTCGATCGCGGGCGGCCTGCGCGCGCTGATCGAGAACCCGGATCAGCTGAAGAGGTTGAAGGAACAACCCGAATTGCTGAACACGGCAGTCGACGAGATCATCCGCTGGGTCACGCCGGTGCAACACTTCATGCGTACCGCGACTGAGGATTACACCTTGCGCGGCAAGAACATCAAAAAGGGCCAGGCGGTTCAGTTGCTCTACATCTCGGGCAATCGCGACGAGGACATCTGGCCTGATCCGTTCAAATTCGACATCGCCCGCGAGAACAACCGTCACGTCGCGTTCGGCTACGGCGCGCATGTCTGTCTTGGTCAGCACTTGGCGAAGATGGAGATCAAGGCCTTCTTCACGGAACTGCTTGGCCGGCTCGACTCCATCGAGATGACAGGCCCGTCGAAGCGCGTGCAGTCGACCTTTGTCAGCGGATTGAAGACTCTTCCAGTGCGCTACAAGCTGCGGGCGGCGTAGCAACAACGATTGTCACGGCCCGCAACTGCGGGCCACCCAGGTCACGCAATTCTCGATCTTGCATTTGACGTTGAGATCGTCCCCAACTGGGTGGCCCGCACTAGGCGGGCGATGACACATTTGGTTAGAACCACCCCATGCCCGCCACCTTCATCGGCCTTGCGGCCGCGTTCTGCACCACCATCGCCTTCCTGCCGCAAGTCATCAAGACTTGGCGCACGCGCTCAACCAAGGACATTTCGCTGGCAATGTTCCTGGTGTTCACCACCGGAATATTTCTCTGGCTGGTTTATGGCGTGATCATTCGCGACGTGCCGCTGATCACGGCCAATGGCATCACATTCCTGCTCTCAGGCACGATTCTTTACTTCAAGCTGCGGCACGGATGAACGGTCAGCTTTCGCCGAACACACGCTTGAAGATCGTGTCGACGTGCTTGGTATGATAGTCGAGGTCGAACATCGCCTCGAGCGACTTAGCCGGCACGGCGCGCGAGACGTCCGGATCGGCCTTCAACAGATCGAGCAAGGTGCCTTCTCCGTTCCAGGCGCGCATGGCGTTCTTCTGCACCAGGTTGTAGGCGGCCTCGCGCTCGATTCCCGCTTGGGTCAGCGCCAACAGTGCACGTTGGCTGTGAATGACGCCGTGCGTACTTTCCAGATTGATCTTCATGCGATCGGCACGCACCAGGAGCTTGTCGATCACGCCTGCCGCGCGCACCAACGCGAAGTCGAGCGTGATCGTCGCGTCGGGTCCGATGAAACGCTCGACCGAGGAGTGCGAAATGTCGCGCTCGTGCCATAGCGCCACATTCTCCATCGCCGGAATCACATAGGCGCGTACCATGCGCGAGAGGCCGATGAGATTTTCGCTCAGCACCGGATTGCGCTTGTGCGGCATCGCCGAGGATCCCTTTTGCCCTTCGGCGAAGAATTCCTGCGCTTCGAGAACTTCCGTGCGCTGCAGATGGCGGATCTCCGTGGCCAGCCGCTCGATCGAGCTTGCCACCACGCCGAGCGCCGCAAAATAGGCCGCATGCCGGTCGCGCGGTATGACCTGCGTCGAGACCGGTTCGACCTTCAGACCAAGTTTTGCGGCGACGTGGGCTTCGACTCGCGGATCGACATTGGCGAAGGTGCCCATCGCGCCGGAAATTGCGCAGATCGCAATCTCTTCGCGTGCCATGGCCAGCCGCGCCTTGGCGCGCTGGAACTCGGCATAGAATCCGGCCAGCTTCAAACCAAACGTCGTCGGTTCGCCGTGAATGCCGTGGCTGCGGCCGATGGTTAGCGTGTATTTGTGCTCGAAGGCGCGTTTCTTTAGCGCCGCCAGCAGCGCATCGACATCGGCGATCAGGATGTCCGTCGCGCGCGCAAGCTGCAGCGAGAGCGTTGTGTCGAGCACATCCGACGACGTCATGCCCTGATGCACAAAGCGCGCCTCCGGACCCACGATCTCGGCCAGGTGAGTCAGGAAGGCGATGGTTTCGTGCCGCGTTTCGCGCTCGATTTCTTCGATGCGGGCGACGTCGAATTTCGCGTTCCGACCCCTCTCCCAAAGCTTGGCAGCGGCTTCCTTCGGAATGATGCCGATCTCGGCCAGCGCGTCCGCAGCATGCGCCTCGATCTCGAAATGGATGCGGAATTTGGTCGCGTCCGACCAGAGCGAAACCATCTGCGGACGGGCATAGCGCGGGATCATCGGAACAACCGGATTGTTACTCCGCCTTATAAGTCGGACGCGCGCCAAAAGCCATTATGGAAAGCCTTCTGTCGCAGTATTTTGCTCGAGGGGCAATTCGGAAATCTCGGCTTCGCCGGCCAGCGGTTCATCCAGCAACAGCGGCAAATCTGTTTCTTCCTGCGGCGCCGGCTCGACCGCCTCGGACTCCCGCGACTGATCAGGCTCATTTGCCGCCACCGATTTGCTTGCCGCCAGCGGTTCGGACAGCACCGGTTCGGGTGACTGCACTGTCTCGACTGGCACTTGCTTGGGCGGTTCTTCGAAACGCTCCGGAGCGCGTGTCCGCGGTGCCGCCGCGGCAAGCAGTTTCTTGGTTTCTTCGTTTTTGGCGGCACGCACGATGTCGGCGACAGGGCCGCGTTCGACGAGCTTGCCGTCTTTGAAGATCATGATGTCGTCTGCAAGCGTCTGTGCGACGCGCATGTCGGCGGTGATGATGAGAAATGCGGGCCCCTCCTGCTTTCGCAGATCCTTGAGCAGTTCGATCATGATGGACTGTGCGAAAGCATCAAGGCGGCGCAGTGGCTCGTCGATCACGACCAGGAATGGCGCGCTGACGATGGCGCGTGCCACCTGCAGCCTGCGCTTATCGAATACCGACAGAGTCGCAACCGAGCGCCGTCCATCATGCGAGGCGAGGCCGACCCGTTTGAGCGCAGTTTCGCGATAGCCCGCGATCATGTCGCGCGGCAGGCGAAGATGGGCACGCAGCGGCTCGTCCACCGTGTCCCACAGCGTCATGCGTGGATCCAGGGCATCATCGGAGCCGGTGATGAAGGCGATGCGACGGCGCAGGCGCGACGTCATGGCCGCTGACAGGACGCTCATATCGACCTGGTCTAGCACCACTCTTCCGTTGGCGAAGCGGTCCAGCCCCAGCATGGCCCGAACGAGCGCGCGGCGGCCGGAGCCTTCCTCGCCGACAAAGGCAAGCGCCGCGCCGCGCCGCAGATCGAAGCTGACTCCATCGCGCGCCGGTGAGCGCTTCTTTTTGGCCGGGGATAAATCGAGCCCAAACACCTGCAACAATGGCTCGCCGCGCGCACCGCTTCGCGTCGGCGCCGCTTCGGCCAGGCGCGGCAAAGCCTTGAACAATGTCTGCGTGTAGGCATGGCCTTGCCCGCCTGCCAGCTTCTCAAAATCGCCCTCCTCGATCACCTTTCCCCGGCGCAGCACGATCGTCCGGCAGCGTAGATGCGCTGCGGTTTGAAGGCCTTCGGCGAAGTAGACCAGCGCAAAACCCTGTCGCTTCTGTTCAGCCATCAGTGCGCCCGCAAGCGATTCGATGCCGGTCGGCGTCAGGCCCGAAAATGCGTGATCGGCGATAAGCAAATCGGGTGTTTGCGCGGTGGCACAAGCCAGCAATGCCCATGCCATTTCCATGTCGTCGAGTTCCCGCGGCCTCTTGTTCAAGGCGGCAAATGGCGGTGCCTGCGCAAAACGCTCCAGCGCGATACGCAGGTCCTCGCTGGCGCTTGCGTTCGGAACGTTGAGCTTGCGCGCGACGATTCGCACCAACTGGGAAAACACGCTGGCAAACGGGTTCAGCGGGGCTGCACGGGTACCCGCCAGGTAGGTGACGCGGATCGTCGCTTTGCCGCGCCGATGCACAGGTCTTGCTTCGCCGTTGCGATATTGGATCGAGCCGGTCGCTTCCTCGCCTCGCTCGCCGAAATCGCCGAGCACACGAATCATGGCATCCTTGCCGCTCGATTCTTCCCCGAGCACGACAAGCGAGCCACCCGCGTGAAGCGTCAGGGTCAGATTGTCGAGCTCGAGTGAGTCGCCATGGCCGACTCTGAGATCCTTAATCTCGATGAGGCGGTGCGTGTCGTTCACGGCCGCTCGCCTTCGTCGAGACCTGCAGCCAAGCGAGCGCACAGGATCACGGCCATCAACGCCAGCGCCGGAAAGGCCGCCGTCCACCAGGCATGCAGGTAGTATGCCTTGGCGGCGGCGATCATCAGGCCAAGATCGCGGTGCGGCGGCACGGTGCCGAAGCCAAGAAAGCTCACGGTGGACAGTATGATCGTGACCGCGGCCAGGGCGCGTGCGACGCTTGCGGAAAACGTGCCGCTGAATTCGTAAATGAGGTCCCGACGCATCAACGTTCCCGCGGAAATGCCTGTGGCGCGAGCATATTCCGAATGCACGGCGCGTGCCTGCATGCTCGCGCGGTCGAACGCCCGCACAAAAGCGAGCGGCGCCGCTGACAGCCCTGCCGCGACGGCTGCCCAGCCACGCGCCGTCAGGCCGATAATGAGAACCGCCAGCAGCAGAGCCGGCAGTGCGGCGAGTATTCCCAGCAGCCAGCGCATGGTGAGCGCGACGGCGGTTGGCAGCCGAGCGGATACGAATCCGAAAAGCGACCCGAATATCAATGCCGTCAGCGTGGCTGGCAGGGCGAAACGCAGTGTCACGCTCAATCCGTGCAGGGTTTCGCTCAGCATGTCGCGTCCAAGAATGTCGGTGCCGAACTCGAACGTGCCAGAGGGCGGCGTCAGCAGTGGACCGATGTTAGCCGCGTCCGCCGGCGCACTGGCCAGAAAGTCCGAAAGACTGACCGCAACAGCGATCAGGCCAAGTCCTATCCAGCCAAGGACACGCAACGCCGTACGTAAGGAGTGCGCGCTCGCCGGCGAGGGAAGGCCAAGGTTCATGTCGCCCGCCCGGGATTGGTGAACGGACGCGCGGCGCATCGGCCGGCGAACTGCGTCGCCAGGGTCAGGCCCGCAAACGCGAAGAGTACTGCTCCGACCACACTCCAGTCGTGAAGTGCCACCGACTTCACGAACAGGTCAGCGGCGCCGGGACAGGAGAACACCCACTCCGCCACCGCTGCGGCCGACAGCAGCGACAGCATCACTTCGCCAAGGCTAGACAGCAGCCCGGCCAAAATCTGCGGTACGACGTAGCCGGCTTCAATCTCCCATTGCGACAGACCCATGCGGTGCAGATAGACACGCCAGGATTCCTGTCCGGTTTCGGCGGCAGCACGGCGCAAGGCAAGCTGAACGGCGGCCGCGCCGGCGAGGCCAACCGTAAGTGCCGGCAGCAGGATCGCCTGTGCTTGCGCAGGATCTTGCGGAAAGAAGCCAGCCCCGAGCCTGACGCCACCGTTGATCAGTACGGGCCAATGCAGAAGTTTCGCGGCACCAAACGCCAGCGCCAGGCCCTGGC
>JANYBR010000225.1 GCA_025360685.1 Pseudomonadota bacterium | reverse complement strand
CCTGCTCCCGTGACTGGAACACTGCGCCGTGAGAACACGTCGCAAGTCCTGCGACCTTACGGTCCATGCCATCGCCGAATGCAGTGCAGAATGTTGATTTCAGTCAACGCAATGGCACTTCGTGCGAGCGATCTGTCGCGGGGCGAATGTCGCAGAGCACCGCTCTCCGTGAACTTGACCGAAGAGACCGACGCTGCGGACACTTCCAGCAATCACTCAAACGGTGATGCGCGTCGCTTCGCAAATGACGCTTTCGACGCAAAGGGCGAGCCGGCTGGTATCGGAACGCACGGGACAGCTTCAATTTCCGAAGTCCCAGCCCTCGCCCGCGGCATAGTGCGACAACACATTGCGCGCAATCAGGATGCGGTGCACCTCATCTGGTCCATCCGCAATGCGCAGCGTTCGTGCACCGAGATACATGCCGGCGAGCGGCGTATCACCAGACACACCGGCGGCACCCCAAACCTGAATCGCGCGGTCGACGACACGTTGATAGGCCGCCGGCACAAAAATCTTGATTGCCGAGATATCGGTTCGCGGGTCGCCGCCACCTTCCATCATTTCCGCGCAGCGGATCGTCATCAGGCGCGCGGCCTGGATGTCGATGTAGGAATCAGCGATGAACCCCTGAATGAACTGCTTCGAGGCCAGCACGCCACCATGAACTTCACGCATCGAGGCGCGTTCCACCATCAGGTCGAAGGCTCGCCACATCTGTCCGAGCGAATTCATGCAGTGAAAAACGCGCCCGGCTCCCAACCGGTCCTGGGCGGCCTTGTGGCCTGATCCCGCAGCGCCGAGTGCGTTCTCTTCCGGCACTCTCACATTGTCGTAGACGATCTCACAATGATCGCTCTGTCGTCCCCACACTTCGACGCCGCGAACAATGCGCACGCCTGGCGTCTTCGTCGGAACAATGATTTGTGTCATGCGGCCCGTGTCTCGGCCAGCGCCCTCGGTCCGGCACATGACGATGAGGAAATCTGCGCGAAACCCGTTCGAGGTGAACCATTTGTGGCCATTGATGACCCACTCGCCGTTCTCAAGACGCGCCGTTGTCTTGATCGCACGGGGATCCGAGCCGGGAGCATCGGGTTCGGTCATTGAGAACCCGGACTCCATTTTTCCCTCGGTCAAGGGGACGAGCCACTTCTTTTTCTGCTGCTCCGTACCGTATTTGAGCAAGATCGTCTGATTGCCGGAGTTCGGAGCGACGACACCGAATAAGGCCGCTCCGCCCGGCGTGTAGGCGAGAATTTCGTTCATATAGGCGTGTTCAAGGAAGCTGAGACCAGCGCCGCCATATTCGGGTGGCAAATGGGGTGCCCACAGCCCTGCCTTCTTTACCTTGTCCTTGATCGAGTCGGAAAGGGCCTTACCTTTCTCCTTCTCAGCCGCCGGCGCTTCAGCGCGCCAGCGCATTGCGAGAACACGCTCATGCGGCAGGATATCCTTATTGACGATCCGCGCCGTTAGCTCCCGAATCTCGTTAATGCGCGGATCCAACGTGGCAATAGGCTTTACGTTCATCGGCATGGTTGAACCCTTCTCATTTCACGAACTTCGAAAGCTAGGCGACAACGCCCATTCGTCTTTGATACGAGTCAAATTGGCATCTCGCGTTCCGTCATGGTCACGCCACAGTGTCGAAGGCATCGGACAAATGTCCGCTTGCACGCAATTCAGACGCGAACACCCACTTTGGCGGCGCGGTTGACAGCGGGTCGGGTGCTCAGCTGCGCCTGTTGTCTGTCTCCCAGCGGAGTAAAAACTCTCTCAGGATTCTGAACTCCTCCTCGACGAACTCGCCGAACAATGGATCTTGCCGCTGCCTTAGACTACCCTCGATACTTCTCCAATCTTCTTCGTCCAAAACGCTTGCTGCGAGTGGGAAAAATAACTCCTCTTCCATTCTCATATGCTCGCGCTCAGCATCGATGAAGCTTCGTCCGGCACTGAGAACGGTATCACGCGGTAGGATTTCGTCGCGAAAAATGGCCTGGATATTGTCGCGGAAGCGACGCACTCGCGCATAAGCATCCCTGTGCTCTTTCGCCAAGTCTCCGACAGTCGCGGCTTCAGTCGGATGTTTGGCCTGGAGTTGACGGAAGACGGCATCCTCCTTGGGGTGGTGGCAGCGGTCCGGATAGTCGCAAAAGTAGTTGGCAATGCTTTGCAACAGGTCGTAGTCGGGATTCTCCGCCGTCGCTAGCCTCTCGATCTGGTACTCCATCGCATTGAGCAGTCGAGCGATATTCCTGTGTTCCGCATGCAGCGTCTTGAGTACTGATGTCATCGCAACCTCCCCACGCCTGCCCATCGAGGATGCTATGGACGAGCGGTGAGCTATCGGTACGCCGGGGTTTTCTGGCGCCTTCGTCCTAGAGATACAGAATTTCCGTTTTTGCCAAGTGGATTATTGACTCAGAACAACTTGTCACCGGAATGCTGGCCCGCCTCGGCAGCACTGCGCCAATCGGCAACTCCTCGTATGCCGGCTGATCCAGATCAAGGTCTCAACACGCTGCAATGCTCTGATCTAACCCCGTAAGTGGATGGCGATGAACGACCGGACGCCTTCTTCATCGTGTCGATC
>JANYBR010000204.1 GCA_025360685.1 Pseudomonadota bacterium | reverse complement strand
GACTGCGCCTATTTTCACGCACAGTTCCGCCGCACCAACCCGCAGCCCTACAAGGAGGTGTTCACTGTTCTCGATGGCGTGAGGGGCCGCGGCCACTATGCCGGCACCTACATGGCGTGGGGCGTCAACAATTCGGGCTGGTGGGGCGAGGGCGAGATAAAATTCTATATGGACGGCGACTCGGAGTTTCCCACCATCTGCGGCACCGGCACGGAGGATTATTTCTGCGGCGCCTTCGACTTCGATCCCGGCGTTGTCGAGCGCGACCGGCCCGGAGGCTCGGCCTATGTCGAGTTCACCACGCCCTATGCCGGACTGCCGCAAGTGATCCGCCCCGACGGCGTCTATAAATCGCAGACGCGCTTTGGCATGTATCGCTTTCACGTCATGGATCCGGTGCGCTTCGAAAACGATCTACGCGTCACGATCCAGGCGCTGGGCTGGCGCACCCACAAGGACCGCCAATACCTGCCGTTGCAGGACGACATCGCGTCGGTCGCCTATTGGTACCAGACCCTGCCGACCGCGCCGTTCCCGGCGCTGCCTGACCGCGACTATCTGGAAGTCATCTGAGCGGATGTCGACACAGATTCCTGAACGCGATACGTCGCGGCTGTCTCTCGCAACCAAGGCAGTCTACGGCACCGGCCAGTTTGTCGACAGCGTCAGCGCCACGGCGCTCGCGACGTTTCTGCTGTTCTATCTCACCGCGGTGTGCGGACTGTCGGGCTCGCTGACCGGCGCCTCGCTGTTCCTGGCGCTGGCGGTCGATGCGTTTATCGATCCCTTCGTCGGATCGATCTCGGACAACACCCGTTCGCGCTGGGGTCGACGCCACATATTCATGTTGGCGAGCTTCATTCCGATGTTTGTGGGCCTGGGGATGCTGTTCAGCGTGCCGGTGGGCCTGACGGGCTGGATCTTGTTCGCTTATGTCACATTGATGGCGCTGCTGCTGCGCATCGGACTGTCCGCCTATATCGTTCCCTATATTGCGCTCGGCGCCGAGCTCACCGACGACTATCTCGAGCGCTCACGCGTCATCGCCTGGCGATCCTTCTTCAGCGTACCCGCGACCATCGTGCCGATTGTGCTGGGCTACAGTGTTTTTCTCGGCGGCAAGGCCGGACTGTACAACCGCGCCGCCTACATTCCCTTCGGCTGGACCTGTGCGGCGATCCTTTGCCTGTTCGGTGCGCTGGCCGCATTCGGCACGCTCGGAACGATCGGCCGCCTGCACAAGTCGACGCCGAACACGGATCATCCGCTGAGGCGCCTGATACGCGAAGTGCCGGAAGTCTTTCGCAACCGCTCCTTCATCATCCTCTTCACCACGGTGCTGATTTTCTTCGTCGCCCAAGGTACCGCTGGAGCCCTCAACCTGCATGGCAGCAAGTTCTTCTGGAAGTTGTCCGTTCCGACCATTCAGCTGCTGTCGATCACCGGCGCGCTCGGCCTGCTGATCGGTATTCCGCTGGTAGCGATCATGGGTCCGCACGTCGAGAAGCGGACAATGACTCTGTGGAGCCTGACCTACATCGTCGTCTTCCAGGCCGGCATGCCGCTGCTGCGTATTGGGGGCCTGCTGCCGCCAAACGGTCCGGCGCTGACCACCATTCTCGTCATCAATGGCCTTTTGATCTACGCGGCGGTCACCGTTCTGGCCATCAGCTTCCAATCCATGATGGCCGACGCCGCCGATGAACACGAACTGCTGTTCGGCGCGCGCCGCGAGGGTCTGTATTTCTCGGGCACGACATTCTCGGCCAAAGCGGCGAGCGGCATCGGCAGCTTCCTGGCCGGTGTGGCGCTCGATCTCATCCATTTTCCCGTCGATATCGCGAGCAAGGGCGGCGACAATATACATCTGGGCGTCGCGACGGTGAACAATCTCGGACTGGTCTACGGCGTCGGGCCGGCGGCGATGACGGCGCTATGCGTTGCGGTCAACTGGTTCTATCGTATCGATCGTCACGTCCACGCCCGCATCCAGTCCGAACTCGTCACGCGCCGCGCGTCGGGGATCGAATTTGTTGCCGAGAAAATTCCAGTACCAGGGAACCTGCCATGACCATCAAGAATCGCATCACCGAAATGCTTGGCGTCGAATTTCCCATCGTGCAGGCGCCGATGGGCTGGATCGCGCGCTCGCCGCTGGCCTCCGCCGTCTCGAACGCCGGCGGACTTGGCATCATCGAGACGTCGTCGGGCGAACTCGACGCCATCAAGATCGAAATCGCCAAAATGCGCGAGCTGACCAAGAAGCCGTTCGGCGTCAACGTCGCGCTCGCCTTCGTACGCGATCCGGGCATCGTGAATTTCATCATCGATCAAGGCGTGAAGTTCGTCACCACCTCGGCCGGCGACCCGCAGAAGATCGTCGGTCCGCTGAAGGAAGCAGGCCTCACCGTGTTCCACGTCGTCCCGTCGCTCAAGTCGGCGTTGCGCGCGGTGGACTGCGGCGTCGATGGCCTTGTGGTCGAAGGCGGCGAGGGCGGCGGCTTCAAGAATCCACGCGAGGTCTCGACGATGGTCCTGCTGCCGCTGGTCTGCGAGAAGGTAAAGGTGCCCGTCGTCGCCGCCGGCGGGATGGTCGACGGCCGCACCATGGCAGCGGCCTTCATGCTCGGCGCCGAGGGCGTCCAGATGGGCACGCGCATGGTGTCGTCCGCGGAGTCGCCGGTGCATGCAAACTGGAAGAACGCGATCCGGGTGGCGCAGGAAACCGACACCGTGTTCCTCAACCGCTTCGGGCCCGGCCCGGCCTTGCGCGCGCTGCGCACCGAAAAGACCACGCGCATCGAGAAGGAACCGCCGGCCAATGTGATGAGCGAATTCGGAACCGCCAAGGATCTCTATTTCGGCGGCGACATGGAAGCCTCGATCGCGCTCTCCGGCCAGGTCGCGGGCCGCATCGATTCCGTCAAGCCGGTGGCGCAAGTCATCAAGGAAACCGTCGCCGAATTCCACGACACCATTGCCAGGATGGCGAAGAAGTATGCGGCCGCTTGAGCGCAACAATCATCGTCATGGGCGGCCTTGAGCCGCCCACCCATCCGGCGCACGTCCGTGCGCCACGTGACCAAATTGCGCTCGCAGACGCGAGCGCGATGGGTGGCCGGGTCAAGCCCGGCCATGACGAGTGAGGAGCTGAGCGATACTTCTTCACTCCGCCCACCGCTCACCGCCCGTCACCCCTGCCGCGTGTTGCTCCAGACCAGCTGTCCGACGCCCAGCAAAGCGAAGATCGCGCCGTAGACGATCCAGTGATGATCGCCGACCATGAAGGACTTGTCGTTCGGTCCGGTCAGATGAAGTCCCTGCAAGGCCCAAAAGCTTCCGCCGGCCACCATCAGCGCGCCGAGCAGGCTGCTGATGATCCGCATGACCATGTTGAATACGCTGCGCATGTTTCGTCCCCCTTGTTGACGCGCGCAGACTAGCTCTTCTTGATCCGCTCGTCTCTCAGTGCGGTTCGCCGTACCTTGCCCGCGTCGTCGCGGACATTCTCCTCGACCAGCTCGAACGTTCGAGGGCGCTTGTAAGTCACCAGCCGTTCGGCCAGATGTTTCTGCAGATCGTCAA
>JANYBR010000161.1 GCA_025360685.1 Pseudomonadota bacterium | reverse complement strand
TGGGCACGATAGTGGGTGCAATCGGGCAAGTAGCATTGCTCTGGGTGGTTGGAGTGCTCATGTGATCACTCGACGTCATGCTGTTTTTCCGATGGTCGGGTTGCGCAGGATAGCAATGGGGATTCACAGCATCGTATCTGGCGGTAGGTCTAGCCCGTCTTATTCACCAAAAATAGGGTAGCTTTCGCCATTGTCGGAATTTTGGCGCGCGATCCGCAGGTCCGCGGCTCGCGTCTGTTGTGCCGCGATTTGTTTTTCGAGTTTTTAGCTGGAGGTTTCAACGACGGACCCGGTGCGGCGACGCGGCCGCGTCTGTCAGGGTCCGGCGGCGGCGAAGCGTCCGGCGAGGTGGCGGAAGAGGGCTGCATGCGGACAGGCGGTCGGCAACGAGATGCGAATGCGCGCGGCGCCTTCCATGACGCGCGCGGCGATCTTGATCAGATGCAGCCTGAGTGTCGAGAACTCGGCGCGGAATAGGGGCGAGCGCCTGGTCACGGCTTTGCGCACGGCGTGCATGAGCCAATAGGCGGCGGTGTGCAGGATCAGGCGGAACTGGTTGGCGCGCGGATCGCGGCACGAAGTGCGGTCGGAAGCGAGCTGGGCCTTGTGCAGCTTGATGAAGTTCTCCATCTCGCCGCGGGCGCAGTAGACGGTCTCGTAGAGATATTTTCCCCCGCCGTTGAGCGAGGTGACGATGTACCGGATATCGAGACCTTTCCCGGTCGCTTCGATGCGTGCCACGAACCGGCGCTCGCACTTCCAGTTCTTGGCGCCGTAGCGAAACTTGGCAAAACCGCGTAGCTTCTCGGCCCCGCTTGCCGCGCGTTTGACGCAGACGGCGTCGGCATCGTCGCGCATCATTCCCGCCAGAACCGTATTGGCGCCAAAGCCGAAAACATAGTCCACGCCTTGCTCTTCGCACCATTCCATAGCTTCGCTGCGGCCATAATGGCTGTCGCCGCGCACAAGGATGTCGACCTTTGGCCAACGCGAGCGGATGGGCTTGATCACATGTTTGAGGATGGTGAGCACTTCCTTGCCGGATGGCGTCTTGCCCTCGCGCAGGATCATCGCCACCGGCTTGCCGCTCGTCCCTTCGTAGATATGGACCGGTAGAAAGCAGCGCCCGTCGTAATGGGCATTGAACAGCGACAGCTGCTGATTGCCGTGAACCGCATCGAACGTATCGTCGATGTCGAGGATGATGGATTTGGGCGCGCGGCTGTAGCTCGAGCAGAACTGGTCGATCATCGCCAGCATCATCCGGCCGAGTTGCGTACGCGAGGGCGCGTTCTCAAGCCGTGACAATGTCGGCTGCGAACACAAAGGGGCGCCGCCGGCGGGTGACCGGCCCGCCGCCATCTTGAAGATGGGATCGTAACGCAACCGGTCGAAGTCGTTGGCGTCCTCGTAGCCGGCTGCAATCGCAAGCACCCGAAGCCGGAGCATCTCCTCCACCGTGTGCTTGACAAGATCGGGATCGCGCCTGTCCTTCAGACACAAAGAAAGACGCCGCGCAATCCCAATCCGATGCTCGATATTGCCCAACAGCAGCACGCCAGCATCCGACGACAGCATCCCGCCATCGAACGACGCGCTCACCTTCTTGCGCGCGACCGCTGGAAACGTGAACGCCAACAGGGTATCTTCTTCCATGACGGGTGTGGCGCTCCTCGATCTGGCAATGACTCTGCGTCGCAAACAGAACCATGAATCAAATCGCGGCTTTCCGCTACATCCGTCGCTCAAATCCGTTCTTGGCGTGAATAAGACGGGCTAGGGTCGCGTGGTCAAAGGGCTACCGGCAAGTTATACCGTCGTCCACTTGAGCCATAGGAGCCGTTGGTCCATGAACCCCGAAATCGCCGCCGTCCGCGAATTACTGGCCCAAAGCCCGATGGCGCCCTCGCTGAGCCTCGACTTTCCGGCGCTGCGCGCTGGGCTTGAGGAGTTCGCAGCGCTGCTGCCCATCGTTGAAGGCGCGACAGTTGCTGAGATCACGCTCGCCGGCGTGGCAGGTGAGCGCGTCGCCGCGCCGGGCGCAAGCGATCGTCACGCGATCCTTTATCTGCATGGCGGCGGCTACGCCATCGGATCGCCGCGGACGCATCGCGCTCTTGCCGCGCAACTATCCGCCGCGTCGGGCGCGACGGCTTACGTCATCGATTATCCGTTGGCGCCGGAACATCCGTTTCCGGCAGGCTTGGAGGGCGCCGTCGCGGCGTATCAAGCGTTGCAGGATCAAGGACTGAAGCCCGCCAACATTGTCATCGCAGGCGACTCGGCTGGCGGCGGATTGGCGCTCGCTGCCGCGCTTAAGTTGCGCGAGATAAAAGCGCCCATGCCCGCCGGTCTGTTCTGTATATCGCCTTGGGCAGACCTCACGCTTTCCGGCGAGACACATCGCTCACATGCCAAGCGCGATCCAATCATCGTGACCGAGGGTCAAAAGCAATGGGCCGCGGCCTACGCCGGAAAATCGCCGCTCGCCGATCCTCTGGTGTCGCCCGCCAAAAGCGACTTTGCCAATTTTCCGCCGTTGCTCATCCATGTCGGGACGGAAGAAGTGTTGCTCTCAGATTCGCTCAGCATCGCGGCGCGCGCGGGCGAGGCAGGCGTCGAATGTGTGCTGCTCATTGCGCCCGAGATGATTCACGTCTGGCACGTATTTTTTCCGATCCTAACGCCGGCGCGCACTGCGATCGCCGACGCCGGCCTCTGGATCAAAGCGAAGACGCAGGCTTAATT
>JANYBR010000096.1 GCA_025360685.1 Pseudomonadota bacterium | reverse complement strand
GATCGACACGCTGCTGTCTATCGCGATCTTCAACACGTTTCCAACCCTGCTCGAACTGAGCATTGTAAGCGTCATCTTCCTGTACGCATTCAATATCTGGTTTGCGCTCGCCACCATCATCATGGTCGTGCTCTATGTTTGGTTTACCTTTGCGATAACGCGCTGGCGCATCCAGTTCCGCCGCGACATGAACGAGAGCGACCAGGACGCCAACACCAAGGCGGTCGACAGCCTGCTCAACTACGAAACGGTCAAGTATTTCAACAATGAAGGGCACGAGACCCGCCGCTTCGGTATCTCGATGGAAAAATATTCGCGCGCCTCCATCCAAGCGCAGATTTCCTTGTCGGTGCTGAATACCGGACAGGCGGTGATCATGGCACTTGGTCTTGGCGCCGTGATGGCGCTGGCCGCCTACGACATCAAGGCCGGACGCATCAGCGTCGGCACCCTGGTCGCAGCCAACGCGATCCTCATCCAGCTCTATCAGCCGCTGAATCTGCTTGGCACGGTCTATCGCGAGATTACGCAGGCTCTGGTGGACATGGAGGCGATGTTCCGCTTGCTGCACCAACCGGTGGAAGTGACGGACAAGCCCGGCGCGCCGGACCTGAAAGTCACCGGCGGCGAGATCCGCTTCGACAATGTCGTCTTCGCCTACGAGCCGGCGCGCACCGTCCTGAAAGGCATCAGCTTCGCCGTGCCAGCAGGCAAGACGGTGGCCGTGGTCGGCCCGTCCGGCGCCGGCAAATCCACGATTTCGCGCATTCTATATCGCTTCTACGACATCAAGTCTGGCAGCGTAACGATCGACGGACAGGATATCCGCGACGTGACCCAGGCGAGCCTGCGCCACGTCATCGGCATTGTTCCGCAGGACACGGTTCTGTTCAACGACACTGTCAAGTACAACATCGCCTATGGCCGCATCGGAGCCACGGAAGCGGAGATCAAGGATGCCGCGCGTCACGCACAGATCGACAAGTTCATCAAGGAATTGCCGCTCGGTTACGATGCCATGGTCGGTGAACGCGGCCTGAAGCTTTCCGGCGGCGAGAAGCAGCGCGTCGCCATCGCCCGCACGATTCTGAAAAATCCGCCGATCCTTCTGCTGGACGAGGCGACGTCCGCGCTCGACACGCACACGGAGCGCGAGATCCAGGGCGCGCTGGCGGAAGTATCGCGCAACCGCACCTCGCTCGTCATTGCACACCGTCTTTCGACCGTCATCGACGCCGACGAAATACTCGTTCTGGATCATGGCGAGATCGTTGAGCGCGGCCGCCACGCGGAACTCATCAATCGCGGCGGGCACTATGCGTCCATGTGGAACAAGCAGAAGCAGGCAGCCGAGGCACTCGAGAAACTCAAAGCCGTCGAAAACGATCCCGAAGTGGTGCCCGGCGTGGCCCGCGCCACGCCGGTCGCGGCCAGCTGACTATTCCGCCGGCTGGGCCTCTGGCTCGGGCCCCTGGGCCCGTGGACGCCGCCGCACGGCACGAATTGGTGCGCTCAAGGCTGTGCCCACGACCGACGAGAAGCTTCGGCCGCTCTCGCGCAGGCGATAGGGCAGGGCCAGCATGGAGGGGATCAGTCCCAGCGTGATCATCTTGGAGAATGCCAGGCCGAACACGATTGCGGTCGATAGCTGAACCCACATCAGTCCGTTCGGACCGCCGATCGTGACTTCGCGCGTGGCGAAGTTGATCTCGACGGCGAACATCATGGGCAGAAGGCCACCGATCGCCGTGATCGTGGTCAGAAACACCGGCCGCAGACGCTGGGCGCTGGAACGGATGACCGCCTCGATCGGATCCATGCCGGAATCGCGTAGGCGGTGAAACGTATCGATCAGCACAATATTGTGATTCACGACGATGCCGGCGAGCGCAAGCATGCCGGTTCCCGACATGATGATGGAGAACGGCTGACCCATCACCACCATTCCGAGCAGCGCACCGATCATGGCGAGTACGACCGCCACCAGGATCAGGCCGGCGTGATAGAAACTGTTGAACATCGCCAGTAGCACCATCGCGATAAGGAACAGCGCCAGAAACGCCGCCACGATCAGGAACTGGCCGGATTCTGCCTGCTGCTCGCTGCCACCCTTAAACGAGACGTGGACGTCGCGCGGGAAGGTCTGCGTCGCGATCCAGGCCTGGATCTTGGCGATTTCCGCGTTGGCGTTGATGCCCGGCTTGACGTTGGCGCGCACGTGATAGACGCGATGGCCATCGACGCGCTCGATGGAATTGACCTGTTGCGCCGGCTTCACCGTGACGAAGTTGCTGATCGGGACCATGCTGCCGTCGGCGGCCGCGATGCGCAGATCGTCCAGCGCATGGATGCCGCGGGCCTGGCTCGGATAGCGCACCCTGATGTCCACCTCGTCATCGGTGTCGTCGGGACGGTATTTTCCGACCAGCACGCCGTTGGTGACGAGCTGGACGGCCGTGCCGATCGACTGCGCATTGACGCCGAAACGGCTCGCGACCTCGCGATTGATTTCGAGGTCCCACTCGATGCCGGGAAGAGGACGCGTATCCTCCACGTCGCGCAACTCGGGGAGCTTGTCCAGATGGGCGCGGAGCATTGCGGCCGCCTGCGCCAGCTGGACGTAGTCGTCGGAGGATACGTCGACCATGACGTCCTTGCCGGTCGGCGGCCCTTGCTGGGGCTGGCGCACTTCGATGTGCACGCCGGGAATGTTCGCAGTCTTGCGGCGGATTTCTTCCTCGATCTCCTTGCCCGGACGACGCAACCGATAATCTTTCATCTCGATGTTGAGGCGGCCGATATTGTCCACCGGAACGCCTCCCTGGCTGTTGAGCGAGTTGCTCTGGCCGCCGGACGAGGCATAGATCGCGCGGATGCCCGGAACCATCTGGGCGATCCGGGATATCTCCATGACGATGTCGC
>JANYBR010000091.1 GCA_025360685.1 Pseudomonadota bacterium | reverse complement strand
GTCCTCTTGCTTGGGCCTCTCAGCGATGGTGATCGTGTCGAGGCGGAACAGGTTGCGCAGATACTTCTCGAGGCGCCAGATTTCGCTACGGGTCAAAGTCAGCTCCTGAGTTCAGCAAGGATGTTTTGCAGGAGGCTCAAGTCGCATGGGTCCGCCGCGCGGTCAAGACCGGCTTGACCCGACGCCTCACCTTCATGCAATCACGCGCGGTGAGCATCGATGCGCCACAGGGCTACTACGCGGCCAGCGCCGGCCCGGCACGACCTTTATCGCGGTTGATGGGCGAGGCACGCGCAGATGTGTGCGTCGTCGGCGGCGGTTATACAGGCCTGTCTGCGGCGCTGCACCTTGCCCAAGCCGGGGCCAATGTCATTCTGGTCGAAGCTGAAACGATCTGTTTTGCCGCCTCGGGACGCAATGGCGGCCAGATACATCCGGGTCATCGCAAAGACCAGTCCGAACTGGAACAGTGGCTTGGGCGCCAGCATGCCCTGGACTTGTGGACCCTGAGTGAGGAAGCACGATACCTGGTTTTGGAACTTGCGGCTGACGCGTGCGATCTGAAACACGGTCTGATCATCGCAGCGCATAATGCCAAGGCAGCCCGCGCTCTTGCCGCCGAAACGGAGCATCTGGAGAAATTTTACAACTATCGCGAAGCGCGCATTCTTGATCGCGCACAGACCGCAACTGTGCTCGGCACTGAACGCTATTGCGCAGCGCGCATGGACATGGGCGGCGGGCATCTTCATCCGCTCAAATTTGCACGAACTCTCGCCGCACGCGCTGCGCGGCATGGTGCAACGCTCTACGAACAATCGCCCGCCATAGAGATGGCAGTCGGCGCAAAATACACGGTCCGTTGCCGGCACGGTTCCGTGACCGCCGATCAGGTCGTGTTGGCTTGTGATGCATTCGGTGCCGCGCTCGCGCCGCAACTGGCGCCGTACATCGCACACGTCGAAAGCTTCATCGTGGCGACCGCGCCGCTCAGTAAAGAGTTACAGCGACAAATCATACCGTGCGACGCGGCCGTCGCCGACACGCGCCACGTCCTGGACTATTACCGCAAGAGTGCCGACGGCCGCCTGCTGTTCGCCGGTCGCGAGGCCTACTGGAACCCGCCGAACGACATCGCAGGGCTCGTACGCCCACGCATGCTGAAGGTGTTTCCGTCTCTCGAGCATGTCGCGATTGAATATGGCTGGAGCGGTACGGTCGGCATCACGCGGACACGCATGCCGCACTTCGGACGGCTCAGCCCGCGCATTTATTTCGCCCACGGCTATTCGGGCCACGGTGTTGCGCTGGCGACTGTGGGCGGGAAGGTGCTGGCGGAGGCGGCGTTGGGAAATACGGAACGCTTCGATACCCTCGCCCGGGTGCCGGCGCGAAAATTTCCGGGCGGCACCCTGCTGCGCAAGCCCATGGTCGCCGCAGCGTTGCTGACGCTGAAATTCCTCGACTCGATGTAGTTCCTAGCCGGGCGGTTTTTCGGGGGCGCGCGACTGAGCGCAGGACGTAATGGTCGGGAGCAGCAAGATGCCGGCCAGGCGTCCGCGAGCAAGGTTTAAATCTTGTAGTCCTTGTCGTCTTCGATGACCTGGTTCATTTCCTGCGACGGCCGGTCGGCGCCGGCGCAATTGGTCAGATGGGCTGGCACGCCCACAGCAGTGCAACCCGGCGGCACGGACTTGAGGACAACCGAACCCGCACCGACGCGCGAATATTCGCCGATCTCGATATTGCCGAGTACTTTTGCGCCCATCGACAGCAAGACTCCGCGGCGCACCTTGGGATGGCGGTCGCCGGTTTCTTTTCCGGTGCCGCCCAAGGTCACGTCGTGGAGCATCGAGACATCGTCCTCGACCACGGCCGTCTCGCCGATCACCACGCCGGTCGCATGGTCGATCATGATGCCCTTGCCGAGCTTCGCGGCGGGGTGAATATCGACATTGAACAGCTCAGAAACGCGGCTCTGGAAGAACAGCGCCATGGCGCGCCGGTCATTGTTCCAGAGCCAGTGCGCGATGCGATAGCACTGCAGCGCATGAAATCCTTTGTAAAAGAGAAACGCATCGACATGCGCATGGCACGCCGGATCGCGCTCGAAAACCGCAGACAAATCGGCGCGCACCGCTTCGCCGATCTGCGGATTGGCGTCCATCGCCTCCTGGAAGATCTCGCGGGTCATCATCGGGCTGAGGTCCTCGCCGCCGACCTTCTTGGCCAGATGGTAGGACAGTGCGTTCTCCAGCCGCTCATGCTTGAGCACGGTCGCATGAACGAAGCTTGCCAGTGCCGGCTCGCGCTGGGCCAGCGCCTCGGCCTGCTCGCGTAGCGCGCTCCAGATCGGGTCGCAGGTCGCGACTTTTTCGCGGATGACGGCCATATTTGCTCCCTTTACCGCCCTATTGTAGCGGACGTTTGACTATTCCCAAACCACGGCGCAGCGCCGTGGAAAAGGGTCGCGCTTGTGCGTCTGATTGCTTAGATAGGTCCGGATATCGGTCCAGCAACCCCCTCATTCCCACATAGGCACGTCATGGATTCCGCAACCCCCGCCCTTAACCGTGTCGCGCCTGCCGCTCTCGACCTGCTTCTGTCCCGCCGTTCGGGATCGGCAAAGTCCATGACCGGCCCTGGCCCGAGCCCCGCGCAGGTGGACCAATTGCTGACGGCTGCCGCGCGCGCTCCCGATCACGGCAAGCTCTTTCCGTGGCGCTTTATCCTCTTTGAGGGTGACGCGAGGCGGCGGATGGGTCAGTTGCTGGTGGAATGTCTGGCGGAGGCCGAACCGCAGGCCACTTCGGAACGCATCGAGATGGAACGCGGCCGTTTCCTGCGTGCGCCCATCGTGATCGGCGTTGTCAGCCGGGTGCGCGAAGCAATCCCAATTCCGGAGTGGGAACAAACCCTGTCGGCGGGCGCGGTGTGCCAGAACCTGCTGCTTGCCGCGCATGCCATGGGTTTTGTCGCGAACTGGATCACCGAATGGCCAGCCTACAGTCCGCAGGTCAAGGAGCGTCTCAGCCTCAAGCCGGGCGAACGGATCGCCGGATTTGTCTATGTCGGCACATCGGCGATTGCTCTGGAGGAGCGCGTTCGCCCCGATCTTGCAAAAATCGTAACACGCTTCTGACGTCGAGCCGGAGTTGGAAGCATGGGCCGGAAAATTCTTTTCATCACCACCGACCAGATGCGCTTCGACGCAATCGGTGCCAACGGCCAGACGATCGCCCGCACGCCCGCGATCGACGCGCTGGCGCGCGAAGGCATCAACTACACACGTTGCCACGCTCAAAACGTGGTTTGCATGCCGGCGCGCTCGACCATGATTACCGGCCAGTATGTCACCACGCATGGCGTGTGGATGAACGGCGCGCCGCTGCCCGAAGACGCTCCCTCGGTGGCGCGCCTGTTGAAAGAGAAGAAAAGCTATCGCACTGCCCTGATCGGCAAGGCGCATTTCGAGCCCATGCTCGACGTCGCTGGCAAGTTCTTTGAAAACACCATGGGCCGGACGGGACAGTTCGGACCGCATCGCGGCTTCGACCACATGGAGCTCGCAGGCCACGGTTCGCGCGGTCCGCTGCATTATCCGCAATGGCTGATGAAAACCCACCCGGAAGTGTTGGACAATTTCTACCCGGTACTCGGTCCGGACCTGGTGCAGAATTCATTCGGCGGCGGCGACACGGATGCAATCCAGGTGAAGCACAATGCAACGCCACGCGGCCTTTATCACACGGACTGGGTTGCGGACCGAACCATCGCATATCTGGATTCGCTCGCTCCGACCGAGGACTGGTTTGTGTGGATGAGCTTTCCAGATCCGCATCATCCCTGGGATCCACCGCAGAGCGAACTTCATCGCGTCAACTGGCGCGATATTCCGGTGCCGGCTGGCTATCCCGGTAGCCGCGACCAGATCGACAAGATCCTGTCGGGCAAGCCGCATCACTGGCGCGACTGGTGGACGGGCGAGCAATTTACCTGCTTCGAGGCGCCCCCGGAGTGGATCCCGCAATCGCTTACCATGGACCAGCTACGCGAGATCGATGCGACCATCCATGTCAAGAACGAGTTGATCGACGAGGCCGTGGCGCGAGTCCTGGCGCGTATCAAGCAACGCGGCTGGAACGACGACACGGACGTCATTTTCTCAACAGATCACGGAGAGTTCCAGGGTGACTTCGGCTTGCTGTTCAAAGGCCCGCATCATGTCGACAGCCTGATGCGCCTGCCCTTGATCTGGCGTCCTGCGCCAAGCGCAAAAGTTGCGCCCGCGACACTGAACGCACCCGTTGGACAGGTCGACTTCGCGCCCACCTTTTGCGAAATCGCCGGCATCGCGCCGGCCGAATGGATGGAAGGCGCGGCCCTGCCCCGCACTGCGGCTGCCGGCTCGAAACGCGAAGCGGTCTTTACCGAATGGGACTCGCAGTTCGGCGATGTGTCAGTTTCGATGCGAACGCTCTATCGCGATGGCTGGACAATCACGGCCTATAACGAGACGTCGATCTACGAAGGCACCGAGGGCGAGCTCTACAATATGAAGGAAGACCCGCAGCAGTGGCGCAATCTGTGGGGCGATGTGTCAGCTGCCGGCATGAAGCGCGACCTGCTCGACGATCTGCGCGCTCGCATGCCGAAAGGCGATGCAAGACGGCGAAAGGTCGAAGCAGCGGTTTAGATTTGCGCCCGCAATCCGGCGCTCGCCCTTCGTCCTTCGACAAGC
>JANYBR010000086.1 GCA_025360685.1 Pseudomonadota bacterium | reverse complement strand
GCCGCGACTTCATCGTCGACAATGCCAGTACCATCGTGGCATTGCTCGGCGTGCTGGCGCTGGCGGTGTTCTACCTGGTGACCTGGTGGCACCATGGCCGAGATCCCAAACGCGGCACCATCATCCCACTGTTTGCACCGCCCGCCGGACTGTCGCCCGAGGCCGTGCGTTACATCCATCGCATGTCCTACGATCGCAAGTCGTTCGCCGCCGCCCTCATCAACATGGCGGTCAAGGGCTTCCTCACGATCAGCGAGGAGTCCGGCACCTACACCCTGACCCGCACCGGCAAGAGCGAGGTCCAATGCGGCCTGTCAGGCAGCGAGATCGCGATGGGCAATGCGCTGTTCACCGGTCCGACGGACTCCATCGAACTCAAGCAAAAAAACCATTCGAAGGTGCAGGCGGCGATTTCGGGGCTGAAATCCAAATTGAGGAGCGAGTGCGAGAAGAACTATTTCATCACCAATGGTGGCTGGTTCGTCGGCGGTATTGTGATACTCGCCTTGACCGGGCTGGCGGCTTCGCTCCTCAGCGAGAACGCCGGCGTGGCCGGAGCTTCCTTGATATGGCTGTCGCTCTGGTCGATCGGCACGTCGTTCCTGCTGCATCAGGCGTACAGCAACTGGGTCGATGTCTTCACCGGACCGTCGCGCGTCAGCAGCTTCTTCAGTGCGCTGGTGACCACGGCCTTCGCGTTTCCCTTCACGGTGGGACTGTTCTTTGGCCTGTATCTCTTTGGCTCGTCGATCTCCGCCTGGGCTGGCTTCGCACTCGCGGCCGGCGGCGTGCTCGCCTATGTCTTTTATCATCTGCTGAAGGCGCCGACCGCGCTCGGCGGGCGCACGATGGACCAGATCGACGGATTTAAGCTCTTCCTGGAGACGGCGGAAAAAGATCGCCTTGAAATTCTCAATCCGCCGAACGTCACGCCGGCGCTGTTCGAGAGCTTTCTGCCCTACGCCATCGCGCTCGATTGCGAAAACCAGTGGAGCAAGAAATTCGAAGCGCAGGCCGCGGCGGCCGGTCTCGGCGCGGACCAGAATTACGGCTACACGCCGCTGTGGTATTCGGGCAATTCCTTCTCGCGCCTGGGCACGGCCGGTTTCGTCTCAGCCATCGGCTCGTCGCTCGGCGGCGCGGCTGCGTCGGCCTCGACGGCGCCGGGCTCAAGCTCGGGCAGCGGTGGCGGCGGTTTCTCCGGCGGCGGCGGCGGCGGCGGTGGCGGCGGCGGCTGGTAGGTGTTTCAATTTGATTGATGAGTGTCATGGCCCGCCCCCACACTGTCGTTAGGGGCAGTGCGGGCCATGACAATTGAGGGGACGGGGCACACTGTGAAGGGACTACCCCTTCTTCTTGGGCTCGATCGTGTCGATGGCGACGGGCCCCGGTCCCATTCCGATCAGGATCAGGAATCCGCCCGCGATCGCAATGTTGCGCGCGAAAATCTCGAAGTCGGCGGCGCGCTCGATCGGATTGTGGATCACCCAGAAATTGTGCATCGCCACGGTGACAATGATCGTGAAGCCGAACAGCAGAATGGCGCCGTGCCTCGCCTGGTAACCCAAGATCAGCGACAGGGCGCCGAGCAGCAGCACGATGAGCGTGAGCGCCAAAAGCAGGGGCGCGGCCGGAATGTGCTTTAACGCCATCAGCTGGATGGTGGCGTCCCACTGGCCGACATAGTGCAGGCCTTCGCTCAGGTAGAACCAGGCCAGCACAAGCCGGCCGACCAGCGGCGAGATATATTCGGAAAACGACATCGACGGCCCCCGCAGAAATCAGAAGTCGGAATACAGGAATCAGATATCGGAATCAGA
The DNA here is from genome assembly GCA_025360685.1 of Pseudomonadota bacterium. Classification (GTDB taxonomy): domain Bacteria; phylum Pseudomonadota; class Alphaproteobacteria; order Micropepsales; family Micropepsaceae; genus Rhizomicrobium. The sequence continues at coordinate 3,899 of JANYBR010000086.1, read as the reverse complement.
ATAGCCGATTCGCCATTCGGGTTCAGACTTCTGATTCCTGACTTCCGATTTCCGGCTTCCGAGCGAAGCGTTACGCCCCGCGCAGCGCGTGCTTGCGCAGGTGACGGACCAGCGCCATCTCGTCCAGCCGCGACTGCGAGCGGCGCGTCTCGATTTCGGCGACTCTCTTGGCCTGCTGTTCGGTGGCGAATTCGAGACTCTTCAGGTCCTGGAATGCGGCGTTGAGATCGGCTTGCGCAATGGCGCGTTCGCGCTCGAGTTCCTTCAACGTTGCGCGCAGGTTTTCGCGGCGCGTTTCGATGGAACGCAGGAAGGACGGAAAGGCCAGGCGGCCGATGTCGGAATCGCCGGCGCGCTGACGTTCGCGCGCCACGCTGTCTTCAAGATCGGCAAGCTTGCGCTCGGCGTCCGCTTTCATGCCGTCGAGAGTGGCCATTCGGCGCTTCATCTCGTCGACGCGGAAGCGCCGCAAACGGATCAACGTATCTCCACGTTTCATGACCCACTACCCTTCCCCGATGCACCGCCCATGATCTTCTCAAGAGCGGCATAGCTTTCCGTAAACGCCGCCCGCTCGTCCTTCTTCTGTGTCAGGAAGGCTTCAAGTTGCGGATAAAGTTTAACAGCCATGTCTACTTCAGCATTCGTGCCAGCTTTGTAGGCGCCGAGCCGGATCAGTTCGGCCATGTCTTCGTAAACCGCGAGCGGCGCCCGCGCCTTGGCGACAAGTGCTTGTTCTTCCGGCGAATTGCAGGCCGGCATGGTGCGCGAGATCGACTTCAGAATGTTGATCGCCGGATAGCGGCCGCGTTCGGCGATGTTCCGTTCCAGGACAATGTGACCGTCCAAGATGCCGCGCACGGCGTCCGCAATCGGTTCATTGTGATCATCGCCCTCGACCAGGACCGTAAACAGGCCGGTAATCGAGCCCTGGCCGCTCTGAAAGCCGGGGCCGGCGCGTTCCAGCAGGCGCGGCAGTTCCGCGAACACGGTTGGTGTGTAGCCCTTCGACGTCGGCGGCTCGCCGGCCGAGAGACCCACTTCGCGCTGTGCCATTGCGAAACGGGTGACTGAATCCATCAGCAGCAAAACGTGAAGGCCGGAATCGCGCAGCTGTTCGGCCACCGCCATCGCGATATAAGCGGCCTGGCGGCGCACCAGCGGCGGCTCGTCGGATGTTGCCGTGACGACGATGGAGCGCTTGCGCCCCTCTTCGCCCAGATCGTCCTCGATGAATTCCTTCACTTCGCGGCCGCGTTCGCCGACCAGTGCAATGACGATCACATCCGCATCGGTGTTGCGCGCGAGCATCGCGAGCAGGATGGACTTGCCGACACCGGAGCCCGAGAAGATGCCCATGCGCTGGCCTTTGCAGCATGTGGTGAAAGCGTTCAGTGCACGCACGCCCAGATCGAGCTTGGCACCGACGCGCGCGCGCGATGCGGCCGGCGGCGGACTGGCCTTGAGCGGATAGGCGGTCGGGCCCTGAGGGAGTGCCCCCTTGCCGTCGGTGGGATTGCCGAAGCCGTCGATCACCCGGCCGAGCCAGGCCGTCGAGGGGAAGATCACGGCAGGTTGATCGTCGAAATCGGCGCGTGCGCCCAGGGTCATCCCGTCCAGGCTTCCCAGCGGCATGACCAGCGCACGGCCGTCGCGAAAGCCCACCACTTCGCAAGGAATCGGCTTTTTGTTTCCGCGTGTTAGGTGCACCTGCCCGCCCAGGCTGATGACACCGGCAGCGCCTGTCACCTCGACCAGAAGTCCCTCGATACGCGCCACTCGGCCGAAGCGGTGAAGCGTCGGAACGGCATCGATTTCCTTGAGAAGCGCGTGCATCCATGGCCCTTCGGAGGGCGGCAATGCCCTCAATCGGACGCATATTGCAGCTAAGGATTTAAATGGCAGTAAACTTAACGAAGCGAATCAAGGGGATGACCCCCTTGGATCGAACGCTTTCTTAAGCCCGGGTTCGCAGGTCCTGAGTCGGCAAATGGCAATGCAACGGGATGTTAACCAGTTAAGGATAGCTTTGGGTCATCGATTGGCTAATGCCGGCTGCGGTTGGCACCTAAGGGGTTACGTCACATGCGTGTGCTCTTGATCGAAGACGACAGCGCCATGGCGCGAAGCATCGAACTGATGCTGCGCAGCGAAGGTCTTAACGTCTACACGACCGATTTGGGCGAAGAGGGCATCGACCTCGGAAAGCTCTACGACTACGACATCATCGTGTTGGATCTTCAGCTGCCCGACATGAGCGGCTTCGAAGTTCTCAAGGCACTGCGCGTCGCCAAGGTGCAGACGCCGGTACTCATTCTCTCCGGCAACGCGATCGTCGAAGCCAAGGTCAAGGCGCTCGGCTTCGGCGCCGACGACTACATGACCAAGCCGTTCCACAAGGACGAGCTGGTCGCGCGCATCCAGGCGGTGGTGCGCCGTTCCAAGGGCCATTCGCAATCGGTCATCACCACCGGCAAGCTCATCGTCAATCTCGACGCCAAGACCGTCGAAGTCGACGGCTCCAGAGTTCATCTCACCGGCAAAGAATATCAGATGCTCGAGCTGCTCTCGCTGCGCAAGGGCACGACGCTGACCAAGGAAATGTTCCTCAACCATCTCTACGGCGGGATGGACGAGCCGGAACTGAAGATCATCGACGTCTTTATCTGCAAGCTGCGCAAGAAACTGGCGGCTGCGACCAACGGCGACAACTATATCGAAACCGTCTGGGGCCGCGGTTATGTGCTGCGCGATCCGGCGAGCGACGAAGTGGCTGCGTAGCAGTCATCCGATTTGTTATAAAAAGGGCGTCCATCGCGACGCCCTTTTTTGTTTCATAGAAGAACTTGCTGCAGTCTATTCCCCCCAACTTGTCACGGCCCGCCGGAGTGCGGGCCGCCCAGGTGATCATCGGACCAACTCTGCACGGTTGTGCTGAGGCCGAGACCCCGTCTGTAGAAGGCGGACATTAATTCAACTGGGTGGCCCGCACTCCGGCGGGCCATGACATTGGAGTTAAAGCGAACATTTGCCTACCGCCCCATCGTGCAGTCCAGCACCTTGTCGTCGAGCGGCGAGCCGATGAACAGATGTTTGCCGGAGACTGCGCCAACGCTGGCGCCGCTGATCTCGTTGCCGCGCTCGACATAGACCGGTTCCGCCGAAATCGGAATTTCGCCGTTGGTAGTGATTCTGAAAATCTGCGACGCCGCGCGCTTTGTCGGGTCGCTGCGCGCGGCAAGCGTCTCGAACAAACTGGGATGGCCGGCAAGCCACACTGAGCCATCCGGCGCGATGTCGATATTGTCGAGCCCCGAGGGAATCGAAAGCGCGTTCACTTCCGTCAAGGCTCCGGAAAACGGATTGCGCTCATAGGTTTTGAGCGAGCGGCCCGCCGTTTGGGCCACATATACGTACTTTCCGTCACGCGACAGGTTGATGCCGTTGGCGACGAGCAGGCCCTGCGCCACGACCCGCAACACCGATCCGTCGAAATAGACCACATTGGCGCGCGGCAGCACGGCATATGTCTCGACGAGCCGGCCAAGGGCGCTGCGGCTGGTGCGGTCGTTGGTGACATAGAACCGGTCGGACCCGGTCGCGACCAGATCGTTCGGGCTGATCAGTTCGCCGCCCTCGATGTGGCCGCGCGCCGACAGCTTGGCCGCGCCGCCGGAAACCGCGACGTCGAAGATTTCCACGGCCTGATCGCCGGACGTCTGATGGTTCACCACCATCAGCGTGAGCTTGCCGTCGGCGGCGCGAAACAGGCTGAGCCCATGCGGATGAAAGTCGTGCGGCGCGCCGGAAAGCTTCGTGAATCCGGACTCGGGATGGTCGAGTGAAAGAGTGTACAGCCCATCCTGTTTCGAAGCATGGCCGGCCGGTGCGCGCCAGTC
>JANYBR010000074.1 GCA_025360685.1 Pseudomonadota bacterium | reverse complement strand
ACGACATCTGGTCCGCCGATCAACGCTTCGCCTCTTTCGAGCCGAAGCTAATCGCATTTGGTCTGTCGCCACCGCTGCTGCGTGATCGATCGCGTTGGCGCGAGATCAATGCGGCTTCAGCGAGTTAACTTGACAGCACCCGCCGAGCAGCCTCAACAATTACGTCCTCGACGCGAGTTATACCGTTCAACTCGGCGGCGCCCGCGAAAACAAATCGTTCCTGTTCGGTGCGTCGTACGAAGGCGGCAGCTCGTATTGCCAAAGTTTCCCGATTGCGCACTTCGGCGGTTGCCCGGCCGCCAATCCTGCTTACGCGCTCTATGCCTCGCTGCAGTGGGAGGCGTTCGAGCTCAAGGGTGAGTACATGAAGACCGTCAACGTCTGGCCCGGCACGTTCAATCCGAATCCACCGCTCGACGTCTTCCCGGCCAGCAAGGTGTCGAGCTTCGACGTCGGCGCGAAATACACGACATCGGTCGACGACAGGCGCCTGGATCTGTCGTTGGACTTCAGCAGTCTCGACCCCGGCCCCAGCGGCGCGCCGTGGGAACGCCAGAACCAAGCGGTCGCCGGCGTTGCTTATTTCGTGCTGCCGAACGTGAAGCTGTTCTCCGAGGTCGTGCTCATCCAAGGTTACTCGCCGCTGGCATTCATCAGTGGTGGCAACCCCGAAGACCCGCCGGGAACGACGGACAGCAACAAGGACGCTCGCTCGCAGGTGATACTATCAGGCGTGAACTTGGCCTATTAGGACTCAGCGGTCACACCTGGGCGGGGACCTGCGAGATCAAGTTGGTCTGGATCCGCGAGGACGCGCGCCACAAGGGGCTTGGCAAGAGCATGCTTGAAACGGCCGAGGCGGAGGCGCGCTCGCGAAGTTGCGCGCAGATCGTTCTGTCAACACATTCCTTTCAGGCGCCAGGGTTTTATCGCAAGCTCGGCTTTTCGGAAGTCTGTCGAGTGCGCGACTTCCCACGGGGATACGATCAAATCTGGCTCGTAAAGCGGCTCGGGTAAGCGGACCTCGTTGAGTCACGATTACCGAGGGTTGGTATTACCCGCGTGGATGAGGCGCTCGAACGAGTCCAGGCACTGATCGCCGAAACGGGCACAAAATCGTTCCAGGCCGACGTTCGTGAATATCAAGGACCAGCGGCTTTTGCATGATATTCGGGCCGAGAGTCTTTCGGTGCCGGTGTCAGCCGCGTTCTATCCTCGCGTTTCTCTAGCGCGGCCTTTGACCGAGAAGGCGTGCACAACGACGACCCCAATCACGAGGGTCAGGATCGATGGACCGAGCCCCAGTTCGATGAAGATCGCCCAATCTTCAAATGTTTTCAGAGCTCCGTGGGCGGCGAAATCTTCGAGAACAACGGCCGCATAAACTGTTGCCGCCAGCCCCCAGGCGATAAACAATGCACTTTTCCATTTCACGTGTCGGCTCCATCAAGATGACACGCCTGAGTCAGGGCGGCGTAATCTGATTAGTCCAGCGAATTGAACTCAGCGCGAACGCGAATTTGATCCGTTGTTCGTCTGCATGAGAAGCATCCGCGTTACCACCCATTACGAATGTCATTTTCTTAGGTCCATCGGCATAGGGCACGGTGAACTTACAAACCAGTGCTAGTGTACGTCGTCAAAACAATTTGGACTGAAGAGAAGACGGGTTCTGGGAAACGCCCCGAGGCCCTAGTGTGCCATCAGAACGGCCATCGACGAATTGGAATCGAGAAACTCATCGGCGACACCGCCGAGAAACCACTCGCGCATTGTCTTGCTTTCGTATCCACCGACGACCAGCAGGTTGCATCCCTTTGCCTTCGCCGCGCTGATAAGATCGGACGCGCGATGCTCTGTGTTGTCGGTTTGTGCGCTGATCTCACGGAGCGCTAGATAATTTTGGACTTTTTGCAATGCCACGTGCGTCCCAGCGCGTGTGCCATGCAAACTCATCAGCTGCACAGAGTCAGCCTGGGCGAGAAAGGGCAGCGCGGCGCGAACACTGTGCGCGGCAGCCGTGCTTCCATCGTAGCCGATGGCGATGCGGCTGCCGATCTCGCCGGAGCAGCCACGCGGAAAATAGAGAACCGGAATAGAACCTCCGACAAGAACTGAATCCAGTAGATCTCGCGTTTTGGACCTGTCTGCTTCTCGACCGGAACAAACGGCCACCATGTCGCTAAGTCGACTCTCTTCTTCGAAGATTTGCGCAGCATTTCCAGTAACGTGGGCGAACTCGGCGGTCGGGCCCAACGATCGTCCCTGCACGCTTGTAAGCGCGACGCCTTCCGAAGTCGCAGCCTCGACAAATTGAGCGCGGGTCTTCCTGATGATCTCACTGGTGGCATTGTTCGCGCTGTCAACGAAGCCCGAAATCATGACGCCGGCTTCGATGCCGGCATGAGCGACCTCATCAAAGGCATCAGGTTGTGCCAACAAGCCTACAACGTGGGCATTGAATTTTTTGGCTACCCTCATGGTACCCTCTAACGCGGCACATTCATTCGCCCGGCCGGTAAGGGGGACAAGCAGCTTGCGGTAGGACATCTCGTTCATCGGTTCCGGCCTTCTATGGGGCGGCCGGCGCGCCGCCCCATGGTATCCCATGCCGCTAAGGTCGGTCTCGTCAGCGCCCAGCAACAATGGTCACGTTGACGGTGGTATCCTTGCCGCTTGGATCCTTGGTCGTAACCTGCCACTTGTCGCCAACCTTGTCGCCATTCAGCGGAACGCAACGTTCCTTGCCCGCCTCAAAGATTGTGAAAGTCGTTTGGGCCGTAATGCAGATATTGGCCCCATCGACGCGCCATTTGCCCGCGGTATTGGAGTCCTTGCCAGCCTGCGTGAGTTTCCCGGTGAACGTCCCGTCCTTGTTGTAGAAGAATTTCGTGGTTGAACCGTCCGGATAGGTCGCAACAACGGTGTTGCCAAATCGGACCTCCATGTTGCCGGCAAAGGCGGGAGCCAAGAACAGAGTGGTCAAGAGCGCGGCCGCTGCCGCAAGCCGAGTGATCGCCTTCATGTTGTTTCCTCTTGCTAGATTGTTCCCCTCTTACGACGGGGCAGCGGAATTGCCGCTGTAGACAATGCATACGCGTTTGCTTGAACAGCGTCCATCGAGGAGACAGCCGACTCGCTTGTCGAGCGAATTCGAAAACCTTACAACGCTTTTTGCAATCGCAGGATTGGCGTCAACGCCCATGTCTCGCCGGTTTTTGTATCCCGCGTCGAAAAGGCGAGCGTCGCCTGACCTTCCAGGCTGAGTGCAATACCGCTGCCGAAGTCATATGTGGGGATGACGCGCAGACTGAGAACCGCATCGTCGCGCCGCACCGGCCCGGGGAAAGCGGGGTAGTCGCTGAGTTCGAGTTTTGGCGCGATGATCAGTGCCAGGCCATGGTTGAATCCTTGAACTATCTCGACTTCGAGCTCGGTGAAGTTGCGTTCGAACAAGCTTGGTGTCGAGGCCACGTAGCCTGCCGCAACAGTGGCTTGAAAGAGTCCGGGCGGCAGATCGGGGAAGACATTGGCGACAAAGCGGTGACGCACCCGCGCGTCATAAGTGTCCAGCCCGACTGCAAAATTTCCGAAGCCCTCTCTGAACACGTCGCGCGGTTTCCACTCGGCAAGGTACGACCACGCTCCGGTATTGACACCTAGCTGGAGCTCGCCGCGCAACGAGTTGGCGTCGATTGTCTCAAAATGCGCGAAGCGATCGGCCAAGGTTCCGATTTCTAGCTTCGCCTCGAAGATGCCGGCGAGGAAACGTAGCGAGGCGCGGAATTCCGGGCTCTCGGTCGCATCCCAGGCCTTAGGCCGATCACCTCGAAAAGCCATCTCGGTCCAGCCGAACCGAGCACGCGTCGATGTTTCAAAGACGGTCGCATTGCGACGCGCTGCGTCGGCCGTACTCAATTCGTCGGCAATCGCACCAGTAGCAAAAACACCCAAGCCCGCGGCAACTAGCGCCACAGGCCAAAAACGCCCCCACATAGCGCCCCCGCGCAGCCACCTCAACGGTGGTAGCAAGAAGCGTAACACCACATGCGGCTTGGCCGGATATCTTTGCTGTCACAGCGCGCCGACAAACTCTGACCAGCGATCACGGGAGTTCAGACTCGTGCCTCAAGTGAGCTAAAGGCCGCACCAGCCGCAAACCGAATTGAGATGCAGCTAAGTAACCATAAAACCTAAAACTGTAGGGCTCCTCATGCCGGGCAGCGGCGGTGCGGTTTGGGGTGAGGGTACTGTCAGCTTAACCCCGCGCTTTCCACGTCTTGAGACATTATAGCGCCGGCAGCCGGAGAATGCCCATGCCGCCGACCTCGTTCAAGCGCCACAGATTTCCACCGGACGTGATCCGCCACGCGGTTTGGCTCTATTTCCGCTTCACCTTGAGCTTGCGTTATGTCGAGGAAATGCTGGCCGAGCGCGGCATTGACGCTAGTTATGAGGCGATCCGCGGCTGGACGCGGAAATTTGGAAAAACATTCGCGCACAAACTTCGATCGACAAGAACGAAATCAACCGGTCGCTGGCATTTGGCTGAGATGGTTGTGAAGATCGCCGGCACAAGAATGTGGTTGTGGCGCGCGGTCGATGACGAAGGCGAAGTTCTGGACATGCTCGTTCAGAAGCGGCGCAACACCGTTGCAGCGTGGCGGTTGTTGCGGAAATTGCTGAGCCACCACGGCGCACATCCCGAGACCATCGTGACGGACAAGCTGGCTTCATACCGGGCCGCAGCCCGGTTGCTTGGTTGCGCTCATCACCACCGACCCGGACGAATGCTCAGCAACAATCGCGCAGAGAACTCGCATCTGGCTATCCGGCGACGCGAGCGAAAACAGCAAAAATTCAAGTCGCAAGGTTCAGCGCAGAGATTCCTCGCAACACACGCCGCCGTGTACAACAACTTCAACGTCCAACGACATCTGATCCGCCGATCTACGTTTCGCCTCTTTCGGGTCGAAGCCAATCGCGCTTGGTCTGCCGCTACCGCCCTTGCATGATCGATTGCGCCGGCGCCAGCTCATTGTGTCTTCAGCGCATTAACATGATGGGGTGGATGGCCCCTGTGTCCGGCGTCGAAGCGTCATAGGGTGGCCGTTGCTTTTGCGTCCCCGAAAACAGGAGCCATCCACGATGAAGATTATGACGATCGGCTTAGATCTCGCGAAGAACGTCTTTCAAGTTCACGGCGTCGATGACGTCGGCGATGTTGTCCTGAGGAAGAAGCTGCGTAGAGCCGAGATGATGACGTTCTTTGCAGGGCTGTCGCCGTGCCGAGTTGGCGTAGAGGCCTGCGCCACGGCGCATCATTGGGCCCGGGAGATCGCAGCGCTCGGCCACGACGTGCGACTGATGCCGCCCAGCTATGTGAAGGCCTATGTCCGACGGCAGAAGAACGATGCGGCGGATGCCGAGGCGATCTGCGAGGCAGTGAGACGCCCGACGATGCGCTTCGTACCAGTTAAGGGCGCCGAACAACAGGGCGTTCTGGTGCTGCATCGAAGCCGCGAGCTGCTGGTGCGGCAGCGCACGATGTTGATCAACGCCATCCGTGGACACTGTGCCGAGTTCGGGATCATTGTGGCGCAGGGTGCGCGGCGTGCCTCCGATTTGGTTGAGAAGCTTCGCCTGGAAGAAGTGTCGGGGCTTCCGGATCTAGCGCGTTCGGCTTTGCTATTGCTGGCCGAGCAGCTGGACGCGCTAGCAACTCAAATCCACATCTTGGAACGCCGATTGCTGGTCTGGCATCGCAAAGACCAAGCCAGCCAGCGTCTGGCAACCATTCCTGGCGTCGGCATTATTACAGCCACCGCTATTGCGGCCTCCGTGCCGGATCCAAGCGTCTTCCGGTCTGGCCGAGAGTTTGCCGCCTTCCTGGGCCTGGTTCCGCGTCAGAACTCTTCGGGCGGCAAGGAACGGTTGGGACGCATCTCCAAGATGGGCAATGGTTATTTGCGCAAGCTGCTTGTAGTCGGCGCAACGTCGGTGATCCGGCGCGCTCGCAACAGCACAGCGCCATCGGCCTCATGGATCAGGGGGCTTTTGCAGCGTCGGCCAGCTCGCGTGGTCACGGTCGCGATGGCCAACAAGAATGCCCGTATCGCCTGGGCCGTTCTCGCGCGCGGCGAGATCTATCGCGTGCCGGCAGCGGCCTGATCAAATCTGCCGCGGCCCACAACCGCGGCACCGAACTGTAAGGGTGCACAAGGATTGATGAGGATCTGACCGCGGCCGCGACCTGGAAAACCCGAGGTACTGTCCGAGCTCCGAGCTCGATAACGTGAATGGGACCAGGTTAGCGGACTCCATCAAGGCCAGCGGCCATCAGCGCCGCGCCAACAGGCCGGACAGATGACCGCAACCGACAGATCGACATCAGACCAACTTCACTCTTGCATCGCGGGGGCCATCCACAGATGACAGTACCTTTATGCGCAACCCGCTTTGGGGGTCGCTACTGCACGGTAATGTTCACTCTTCCCACCGCTAGTCCGCAGCCCTCCGAAAATGGGGCCGTAATTGTATAAGTTTTTGCTGCCACCGCGACAGTCGGCGTTCCGCTGATCACGCATCGCCCCGAAGAAAAGGCGACGCTCAACCCAGCCGGCAGGGTGCCCCGGCATGCGGCGCGGGGAATCACGCTCGAAGTGATCGGGGAGATTGCCGTTCTTACGTGCAAGGTTAAGGACGGAGTCTCGGGGACGCCGATGCTTGGCGGCCCGAAATTCATCTCCGTCGTAAATTGGAGGCAATTTGTAAGAGCGTTTGCAGCTGCGGGTGCCAGAACCAGGAATAGCAGCGCGACGAGTGAGGCACGTAGAGCGACCATCCTAATATTCTCCATTTAGCCAGACCATGCGACCGTCCAGAACGATAGCCTTAGCAGAACTAGGCCCCCAACCAAGCAGTCCGAGAAGGCGAACGATCGTCATTGACTCCAATAGGGGCGCTTGGAATGCAATGTCGCCTTCGGGCCAGCGTCTGCCCTATCGTCATTTTCTGCAAGTGGCGCGGCTCACCTAAAGCGGTCATTTGGCGGCCCGCACCCGCACTGGGTGCTGTCAAGTTAACTCGCTGAAGCCGCATTGATCTCGCGCCAACGCGATCGATCACGCAGCAGCGGTGGCGACAGACCAAATGCGATTAGCTTCGGCTCGAAAGAGGCGAAGCGTTGATCGGCGGACCAGATGTCGT
>JANYBR010000065.1 GCA_025360685.1 Pseudomonadota bacterium | reverse complement strand
CGCTACTGATGTTGAGCAGGATCGACAGCGCCGCCGTGCCGAACAGCAGCGCCGAAGTGGAATGCTGGTAGACGATCAGCAGGAAGATCGGATAGACGCTGAACAGGAACACAAAGCGCGGGATGATCATCAGTTTGCGCCGGCCGAAAAGGTCGGCGAGCCAGCCGCCGAGCAGGGATGCGGCCAATCCGAAAAAGCCGTTCACCAATGTGGCCGAGAAGGACTGTGAAGCACCCATGTGCAAATTGGTGCGCGCGAACGTCGTCATGTAGTTGAGGACGTAGGTCGCCACCGTGCCGCCCATCAGGATCATCAGACCGATCACGATGGCGCGAAAATGATCACGCACGATGCCCCAGAACCCGGCCGACTGCGAATCGTAATGCGGCAGGTGATCGGGCGCGTGCAAGGACTCCGGCAAGGAACGGCGAATATATAGTCCGTACGGCAAAGTAAGCGCACCAAGCAGGAAGGCGATGCGCCAGCCATACTCGTCGACATTGGCCACGCTGAGCGTCATCGCCAGAACCACACCGACGCCGCCGCCGACCATGGCCGCAATGCTTTGGCTCGCGCTCTGCCAGGAAGCGTACAGCCCGCGGCTCTTCAGCGGCGCCGCCTCGACCAGGTAAGCGGTGGTCGGGCCGACTTCACCGCCGAGCGCAAAGCCCTGCAGCATGCGCGCCAGCACGGCGAGTATCGGCGCCGCGATGCCGATGGCGCGATAGGACGGGATCAATGCCAGCGCGAGAATCGCAGCCCCCATCAAGGTGAAGCTGAGCATCATGGCCGGGCGGCGGCCGACCCGGTCGGCATAACCGCCGATCACGATGCCGCCGACGGGGCGCAGGATGAAGCCCGCGCCGAACGTGCCGAGCGAGGCCATCAGGCTGCCGAACTCGCTGCTCATGAAGCCGCCCGCGCCGGTGGGGAAAAAGGCCTGGCCGATCTGCACCGCGAAGAAGGCGTAGGTCGTGAAATCGTAGAATTCCAGCGCATTGCCGATCACGGCCGCGGTGACGTGGCGGCGCCGGATGACCGGCGGCTCCGGCGAAATAATGTCGGTCAATGAAGCTCCACGGCCTGTTCGAGACCCAGCTTTGCACGAAGTCCGGGGCGCGAGTCCATGGCGCGAGCAATCGGATCTGAAAGAGCGCACACTCGTCTGCCACGAACGGGGACATCGCATGTCGCAGTCACGGCAAGAGCCCGCAGACTACCAGACCGGCTCGCCGGTGCTTCTGGGCGCAATCGGAGCAGCCATACTTCTTTATATCGCCGGGCTTCTGGCGATGGGCACGCCGCCGGCCGCGTCCGAGACTGGCGCGCAACTTGTGTCGTGGCTCCGCGAACATCGCGACGGCGTGCGATGGTCTGTGTGGACTGTCACGGTCGGCGCGCCGTTCAACGCTATCGTAATCGCGCAGCTGCGGCGCCTGCTGCCCGCGCCTTATGGCGATGTGTACTTGATCGGTGCGGTCTCGATCCTGATCACGCAGGCGGTGCAGGCCTGGACCTGGGGCGGTCTTGCTCTGCACGTCGACCAGCTGGAGCCGCTGACGGCGCGCGCGGTCCTCGACGTGGCCGTATTCTGGGGTCCGGTTCTGACCGGCGCCACGACGACGATGATGGCGCCCGTGATCTGGCTCGCGCTTCGCGGCCAGAGGGGAATACCGCGCTGGCTCGGCGTCATCGGTCTCATCGCCTTCACCGAGCAGGCGATCGAGACGCTCACGATCTTCGGCTCAACCGGATTTCTCCAGCCGGGCGGCGCGATGAACCTTGAGCTCGGCGCCGGACTGACGGCGACATGGATACTGGCCTTCGCCGTGTGGGCGGGACTACGCGGCCGGTTTCGCGTGACCGTGTCCTGAACGAAGTTACCCCTTCAGCGCCGCCGCCCGTTCCTCGGCAATTGCGCTTGACCAAACGGTGGTGAAATCCAAGGGCCCACGAGCCGTCGCCTCGTCGGCGATGCGATCCATGAAGGCGACAAAGTCCGGCGCAAACACTTCTCGCAATAACGACCATGCGATACGCATGCCGCGCGACCGCATCATACCCACCTGGGAAAGCTCAAAGGCGGCGAATACGGCGTCGTCCAGCAGACCGTCGCGATGCTGCACAAATGTGTCCGCGATATTCCAGAATGTCGCACGGCAATAGGCGAAGAATTGGGCTGCTTCGACTTCGTCAAACGCCTCGCTTGCGTTACGTCCCTTCACGACAAGGGCCGCGAGTTTCTCATCGGTCATGCGATAGTTGAAATCGATCGTCCGCGTTGCGAAGCCATGGCTTATAGCTGCGCGCGCGTGCTTCGTGCTCTGCCGGACTTGGACATTAAGATAAAGCAGCGAAGCCAACACTGCGATGCCGCTGACAAGGGTTCCCAGGCTGGACAGATCGGCGAGCGACATTGACAGTTCCTGCGGAGCGATGACGGGCGACGACAGTTGCGCACAATATCCAAGGCAGCGGGCCAGCCAATCCGCATGCGTATTGTTCCTGAACTCTTTCGATGTAAATGTATCGGCTGGCTCTCTTGGATAGTTGTTTCTCGGTTGTTGGCCGACTATCCGAGCTTGCTCGCAATTGGGGAACAGAATGACGCCAAAGCTGATCCGGGGACCACGCATAGAGGTGCGCTCGCGAGTTTTCGACAGTGCCCGCTGGAAGAACTACCAGCCGCGGCACGACGACATCCTGATCGCGACCTACTCCAAATGCGGCACGACCTGGATGCAGCGCATCGTCAGCATGCTCGTCTTTGGCTCAGCCAAGCCGGCAAAGGTGTGGGAAATCTCGCCCTGGCCCGACATGTTGCTGTTCGGACCCATTGAGCAGATTCTGGCGACGGCCGAGGCGCAAAACCACCGGCGGTTCTTCAAGACCCATTTGCCGTACGATGCGTTGCCGATCTACGAGGGGACGAAGATCATCCACGTCGCGCGCGATGGGCGCGACGCCGCCATGTCGCTGCACAATCACTTGAGCAATTTCTCCGCCAGCAGCCTTGCCCGGCTCAACGAAATCAGCCTGGGCGATCCGAAATTCGGCGACACGTATCCCGCCGTGCCCGGTGATCCGGCACGGTTCTTTCATGAGTGGGTTTCCAATCCGGTTTTTGAAGGTCAAGGCGACCCGCTGGTCAGCTTCTTCAATGTGGAGAACACCTACTGGGCCGCCAAAGACGACAGCAACATGCTGCTGGTCCACTATGCCGACTTGAAGACGGATCGAGCGGGGGAAATGCGGCGCATCGCCAAATTCCTCGGCATAGAAATTCAAGAATCGGTTTGGCCGTCACTCATCGAGGCTGCGGGCTTCGAGGCGATGAAGCGTCAGGGCGCGGAGCTCATTCCTGCCGCCGAAAATCTCTTCGAAGACGGCGCGGACCGCTTCTTCAACAAGGGGACGAATGGACGGTGGCAGGACGTGTTCACGAAGGCCGATCTTGCGTTCTACGACGCAAAGGTGAAGGCGGAGTTCTCGCCGGAACTCGCGCACTGGGTCGAACATGGGCGCCTGTCGGGCGCCAATTGAAAATGCCTGTTCCGTAACGGAGCGGAGCGAGGAACCTTGAGTTCGGCGTCGCAATGAGGCCGGCCAGTTTCGCCAGTCCGTGTCCGAGGCCAAATCAGCCCGTCGCGGACGCCGCCCGCTCGGCCGCCAGCGCGGCTGACCACGCTTCCGAATAGTCTGTAGGACCGCGTTCGGCGCCCTGCTGGGCGATGCGATCCATGAAGGCGACGAAGTCTGAACCGAAGTTCCAGCGAAGCAATTTCCAGGCGGCGCGGCTTCCGGGTGCTTGCATGAAGTTGACGTGTGCGCGCGAAAAGCTGTCGAACGATGCGACGCCGAGCAAGCCTTCGCGATATTGCACGAACGTGTCTTCGGCATTCCAGAAACTCGCGCGGCTGAAGGCCATGAAGCTGTTCAACTCGACTTCGCTGAGTTCCTCCTCGCCCTTGCGGCCTTTGGTGACTAGCGCCGAAAGCAGCGGATCGGTGAGGTGATAGTTGCTCTCGACCACCCTGGTCGCGCGGCCGTGTCCGATCAACGCCCGCGAATGCTTGGTGTTCTGGCGGATCTGCAGGCTGAGATAGACAAGAGACGCCAATACGGCCATGCCGCTGACCAAACTGCCGATGGCTGCGATGTCCGAAAGTGTCATGTGGTGTCGCTCCGGGTTGAACGGCGACAGCCTAGACGGGAATTGCCATCAATCCAGCTGTACCCGCGTGGCTTCGTTTGGCGAAATCGCCTCCGCGCCTCTGGCTGCGAGGCCATCGACGAATCTCTGGAACTTCAGGGCCTGTTTCGGCCGATCCGCCTTCCACTGCGTCCAGTATGACTTGAGTCCAGTCTCGCTCAGCGCCAACGCGAAAGTCACGCTCTGGGCTTCGAACTGTTCCTGGTCGAGCAATCCGTCATTGTGTTGTGCATAGAGATCTTCCATGGCGGCGACGATGGCGCCGCATTGGAAGAGGAACTGCCGCTGTCGTATCGCTTGCGGCGTCGGCGTGCCGCCATTGGCTTCGATCCACGAGGCGCAGCGCTCCGCTTCGGACCAGCCGATCAGAGAAGCGATCATCCGGCCAACGCGACCCTGCTGGATCAGCGCCTTGGTATGCTTGGCGCCTTGATGTGTCTGGATGGCCAGATATATCAGCGATGCCGTCACCGCGAGGCCACTGAGCGCGGTGCTGAACGTGGCGAAATCGGACAGTGTCATGACAATTTTCCCCGTGAACTCCCGGCGCGAGACTAGACGGGATTCGACCGGTTGACAGCCAGCCTATGATGGTGGCGCCGCACTCGCCGGCAGAGCCGCGATGATCGCATCGACAAAGGCGGTGAACTCGGTGCCGCGCACCTTTTCCCGCTCCCAGGTGGCGCGAATGCCCGGCTGTTTCATATTGAAGACGATGCGTTCCTTCGTCGTGGCGAACGAGTCCGCGCTGAGCAGACCGTTGCGATACTGGGCATAGGTGTCCTCCCAACTGAATCGGATGCGCGAAAACATTGCTCCGAACTGCACGTCCTTGATCGCCTCATCGGTCGGTTCAACCCCGTTCTTGCTCAACATGAGCGCACTGAGCTCGGGATTGAGGAGCATGCTCGTCATCTCCATGATGTTCGCCACGCGTCCCTGGTGGATCAGCGCCTTGGTGTGCTTGACGCTTTGATGAGTCTGCAGCGCGAGATAGATCAGCGACGCGGTCACGGCGAGGCCGCTGAGCGCGGTGCTGAACGTGGCGAACTCGGAAAGCGTCATGGAAGTCCCCTGCTTGGCTGAAACCGGCTGGCAAACTAGCAGATGATTGCGTCAGGCACTCGCCTGCGCCAGCTCGGCGGCGATGTCGGCCTTGAACTGGGCCGACTGGTCCACATTCGGGGTTATCGCAGTCGTGGCGAGGAGCTGGTCCACGAATTCCACGAATTCGCGCCCCATCATCACTCTCTGCCGCTTGTAGATCACCCTCATGGCCGCCGACGTGAGCGAAATCCGCAGACCATTGCTGACGGCATCGAAAGTAAACGCGTTGAGCAGGCCCTCCCGGTGCTGATAAAAGGCGTCCTCTGCGTTGAAAAATC
>JANYBR010000425.1 GCA_025360685.1 Pseudomonadota bacterium | reverse complement strand
GCTGCCGCCCGGCGAAATCGAAAGATACGAGCCGCCGAGCAAGCCTGTGGACGTCACCATCAAGGACGAATCGTCCGGGATCTGGACATCGTTGCGAATATTCATGTGCAACGTCACGAGATAGGTCTTGGGATCGAGCGTCAGCGCGTTCACCGCGCCGATCTTGATTCCGGAAAGACGCACATCGGTGCCGGTGGCCAATCCGTCCACTCTTGGCATGCGCGCCGTAATCTCATAGCCCGTGAGGCTGCCTGAGTTCGTGCTGTTGTATGCGAAGATGAGGAATGCTGCGGCGACCGCCACGACGATCGCGCCGATGATCGTCTCGACCGTATTGTTGCTGCTCATGTCCTACTCCGGCTTCCAGGCCTGGTAGTCGCCGGTTGCAGGCGGACGCACGCCGCTTTTCGACAGACTGCCATCGGGCCGATGGGCATCTGCCGTTCCCGTGAGATTGGGTTCGTGCTCCTTCTCCCAGGACATTTCCTTGAACGGAACTTTGGTAGGTGGATCTGCGTAGGTGTGGTGCAGCCACCCGTGCCAGTCGGGCGGCACCCGGCTCGCTTCCACCGTGCCGGCGTAGGTCACCCAGCGGCGACTGCCCTTCTTGGATTGGTAGTAGCGATTGCCGAACTTGTCCGTGCCGACATAGGTGCCCGAGAACCAGATCGTGACCAACGTCCCGAACGTGGCATGGTGCCACCAACCGAAAATCATGCGGATAAAGGACATACTGGTTTTGCCGAGCCCCGGATTCGTCCGCGGAATATAAGAGGCAAGCCGTCATCATACCATTGAGAGAATGGCGACACGGTGACCGGACCGCGAGCGCCGCAAGGATGACACTCTATCCACAATCGATCCCAAACCGGGCCGACCGGCCGGCCGTCATAAAAGCGAAAAAATTTTCTGCACGAGTTCCGTTAACCGCTTGACTCGATCTTTTCCCCAGCAAAACGCAGGTCGAAAAACCTACCAGATGTGGTGGGTAAGATTTCGTTTGCCACTTCTCGCTTGCGTCGGGTTTTGAACGGTGCCCATACTTGGGGGTCGCCGTTGCTCGCGACACCAAATCTGGCGGACGAAATCCACCTCGCCGCCGAGGCCGTTGCCACTCAGGCACGCGCCCGGCGATGGGAAAACTGTCCCCAAAACGGTGACGAGCAAGGGCTGAAGGGGCCGACAACATCCATTCGGGGATCATGCCATGCGTATTCGCCGTCAGTTCACGGTCGAGGGTCGTTCTGCCTATGAGGGCGTCGCTTTTCGTTCTGCAACAAGCGAGATCCGAAACCCTGACGGCTCGGTCGTCTTCTCCCAGTCGAACATCGAGGTACCCGCGGAGTGGAGCCAGGTTGCCTGCGATGTGCTGGCACAGAAATATTTCCGCAAGGCCGGAATCCCGACCGCTCTGAAATCGATTCCGGAGGAAGGCGTTCCGCAATTTCTCTGGCGCAAGACCGCCGACTGCTCCGACACTGTCGGCGAACATTCGGCCAAGCAGGTTTTCGATCGTCTCGCCGGTACCTGGACCTATTGGGGCTGGAAGGGCGGCTATTTCGACGGCGAGTCGGACGCGCGCGCGTTCTGCGACGAGCTCGCCTACATGCTGGCAACCCAGAAGGCGGCGCCCAACTCCCCGCAATGGTTCAACACCGGTCTGCACTGGGCCTATGGCATCGATGGTCCCAGCCAGGGCCACTACTATGTCGATTACAAGTCCGGCCGGCTGACCAAGTCGACCTCGTCCTACGAACATCCGCAGCCGCACGCCTGCTTCATCCAATCCGTCGCCGACGATCTGGTGAACGAAGGCGGCATCATGGACCTGTGGACGCGCGAAGCGCGTCTCTTCAAATACGGCTCGGGCACTGGCACGAACTTCTCCTCGCTGCGCGGCGAGAATGAGAGGCTCTCGGGCGGCGGCAAGTCGTCCGGCCTGATGAGCTTCCTCAAGATCGGCGACCGCGCGGCGGGCGCCATCAAGTCGGGCGGCACCACACGCCGTGCGGCGAAGATGGTGATCGTCGATGTCGATCATCCCGACATCGAAACCTTCATCGACTGGAAGGTGGTCGAGGAACAGAAGGTTGCCGCATTGGTGGCCGGCTCCAAGCTGGCCGAGAGACACCTCAAGCTCATCCTGAAGGCGTGCATCAACTGCGTCGGCTCCAACGACGATTGCTTCGATCCGTCCAAGAACCCGGCCTTGCGCCGCGAGATCAAGGCGGCGCGCAAGTCGATGATCCCCGACAACCTGATCGAGCGCGTCATCTCGTTCGCCCGGCAGGGCTACAAGGACATCGATTTCAAGACCTACGACACGGACTGGGATTCGGAAGCCTATCTGTCGGTCTCCGGCCAGAATTCGAACAATACGGTGCGCGTGACCGACGCCTTCCTACAGGCCGTGCTCGAAGACAAGGACTGGAACCTTACCTATCGCGGCTCCAACAAGATCGCCAAGACGATTGCGGCACGCGAGTTGTGGGAGAAGATTTCCTATTCCGCCTGGGCATGCGCCGATCCTGGCATTCAGTTCCACTCGACCATCAACGACTGGCATACCTGCCCGGCGGGCGGACCCATCCATGCATCGAATCCGTGTTCGGAATATATGTTCCTGGACGATACCGCCTGCAATCTCGCGTCTTTGAACCTGATGCAGTTCCGCAAGGAGCACGATGGCGGCGCGAAGGTGTTCGACGTGGATGCCTTCGAACATGGCTGCCGCCTGTGGACCATTGTGCTGGAGATTTCGGTCTTGATGGCGCAGTTTCCGTCGAAGGAAATCGCCCAGCTCTCTTACGACTACCGCACGCTCGGCCTCGGCTTTGCCAACATTGGCGGGCTCCTGATGGCGGCGGGCATCTCCTACGACTCGCGCGAAGGCCGCGCGATTGCCGGCGCGATTTCCGCCGTCATGACCGGCGTTTCCTATTCGACGTCGGCCGAGATGGCCGGCGAGCTCGGCCCGTTCCCGGAATTTTCCGCCAACAAGGACGCGATGCTGCGCGTCATGCGCAATCACAGGCGCGCCGCGCATGCCCAGAAGACCGGATATGAGGGTCTGGCGACGCCGCCGGTTCCTCTCGACCTCGCCGCCGTGGCAAATCGCGAACTCGCCGATGCCGCCAAGCGTGCCTGGGACGACGCGGTTTCGCTCGGCGAAGGCTTCGGCTTCCGCAACGCGCAGGCCACAGTCATCGCGCCGACCGGCACCATCGGCCTCGTCATGGATTGCGACACGACCGGCGTCGAGCCGGATTTCGCGCTGGTGAAATTCAAGAAGCTGGCCGGCGGAGGCTATTTCAAGATCATCAACCGCTGCGTGCCCGAAGCGCTGCAGACCTTGCAATACACCCAGGGCCAGATCGACGAGATCGTCGCCTATGCCGTCGGCCATGGCACGCTCGAAGGCTTCCGCGGCGAGCTCAATCACGACACGCTTCGCGTTCGCGGCTTCGGCGACGAGCAGATCGCCGCCGTCGAAGGCGCGCTGGAGTCGGCGTTCGACATCCGCTTCGTCTTCAACAAATGGACCCTGGGCGCAGAGTTCTGCAGCGAGGTGCTGAAGATCGATGCGGCCAAGCTCGATGCTCCCGATTTCGACATGCTCAAGGTGCTCGGATTCACGCGTGCCGATCTGGACGCGGCGAACCTGTTCGTCTGCGGGGCCATGACGTTGGAAGGTGCACCGCATCTGAAGGATGAGCACCTGCCCG
>JANYBR010000423.1 GCA_025360685.1 Pseudomonadota bacterium | reverse complement strand
CAATAGATCCCGATGACGTCGTTGCCCGCCATGATGAGCTGTACGCCCTCCTGTTCCGACCCGCTCCAGTTGCCGGCCCAGGTGCCGTTCCAGTCCGGAGCGGCGAGCGCGGGAGTTGCGATAGTGGCCACGACGAGGACGAATAGGGCGAAAGGGCGGAGCATGACGCCAGTATACATTGTACCAACTCTCTCGTCATGGCCGGGCTTGACGCGAAAGAACTGACTCCCGAATTCTCCACACCCGTCATCGCCCGGCTAGTCCGGGCGACCCATAATGACTTGCGACGAAAGAGCGGAACTCTGAACCCATGCGCGGCGAGCGATACTTCTACGTCTACATCATGGCGAGCGGACCCAACGGCACGCTCTATACGGGCATGACGAACGACATCGGCCGGCGCGTCTACGAACACCGTGAAGGATTGATCGAAGGCTTCACCAAGCAGTACCGCGTGAAACGGCTTGTCTATTTTGAAATATTCCCCACCACAGAGAGCGCAATTCGCCGTGAGAAGCGCATCAAGAAATATCCACCCGCCTGGAAGATCAATCTGATCCTGGAACGAAATCCGGACTGGCGTGATCTGGCCCTGGAACTGAATAATTGAGCAGCAGCACCTTACCCTTGGTCGTCATCACCCGGTCCGAAGCGTAGCGAAGGATCCGGGTGACCCATAATGAATGTCGGACGCAGTTCTGTGCCAGTCATTATGGGTCGCCCGCATGAAGCGGGCGATGACGAATTTTCTTGATAACCACAATTCCTCAAGCCCGACCATGACGATCAGAGCGGGAAATTACGAACACCCGCTCGTGCTCCCGCATGTGTTGCACTTCATGCAGGTGCCGTTGCGCACCAGGGTGAAGTTGCCACAGCTTTCGCAGGCATCGCCTTCATAGCCCCTTTGTCGCGCCTCGGCGGCGCGCTTGGCGCGGACTTCGCGTTCCTTGAGACGGGCGTCGAGTGCATCGACCATGTCTCCGACCGGGTTCGATGCTTCCAGCACGCCCGCGCGAATCTGACTCAATGTCTCGGTGACGGAGGTTTCCTCGACGCTGAGGAATTCGTGGTTCTGCTGCTCGTCGTCATGGACATGGTCGTGATGCGCGTGCTCCTCCATCATCTTCGGGGCAGCCCCGCCGCGCACGACCGAGATGGAGCGTTGCAACCTGCCACGGACATAGCCGGTCGAGGTCACGCTCTTGACCGCCTGCACCATGTCGCGCGGATCGTGCGAACCATCGTCCACGCCGCCGCCGATGTCTTCGTCGGCCGGATGCACATGGGCGAGATCGCTGCGGTCGAGATAGGACACGGCGAGCTCGCGGAAGATGTAGTCGAGCACGCTGGTGGCGTTCTTGATCGAGTCGTTGCCCACCACCATGCCGGCCGGCTCGAAGCGCGTGAACGTGAAGGCCTCGACGAACTCTTCCAGCGGCACGCCATATTGCAGGCCGACCGAGATCGCAATGGCAAAACCGTCCATCAACGAGCGGAACGCGGCGCCGTCCTTGTGCATGTCGATGAAGATCTCGCCGAGGCGGCCGTCTTCATATTCGCCGGTGCGCAGATAGACCTTGTGCCCGCCGACGATTGCCTTCTGGGTGTAGCCCTTGCGGCGTTGCGGCAGCTTCTCGCGGTCGTGCGCGCGCACCCGCTCGATGACTTTTTCGACGATGCGCTCGGTCACGATGGTGGTGCGCGTCGCGGGTGCCTGCTCCTCGACTTCGTCTTGCTCGTCGTCGAACTGGAACACCTGGCTGGCGAGGGGCTGGCTGAGCTTCGAGCCATCGCGATAGAGCGCGTTGGCCTTCAGCCCGAGGCGCCAGGAAAGAATGTAGCTCTCGCCGCACTCCTTAACGGTGGCGTTGTTGGGCATGTTGATGGTCTTGGAGATCGCGCCCGAGATGAAGGGCTGCACGGCGGCCATCATGTGGATGTGGCTGGCGACCGAGAGGGCGCGCTTGCCGATGCGGCCGCAGGGATTGGCGCAGTCGAACACGGGAAGGTGCACCGCATCTGAAGGATGAGCACCTGCCCG
>JANYBR010000407.1 GCA_025360685.1 Pseudomonadota bacterium | reverse complement strand
GTCGCAGCTGCCAGCGAATCTGAGGTGGTCGAGGCCGTGCGCCACGCCCGCGAAACGCGCTCGCCGTTCGAGATCGTGGCTGCGCGAAGCAAGCGCAACCTTGGGCGTGCAGCCGGAACGACCGGCACGATCCTCGATGTTTCCGGCATCAAGGGCATCGTTGCTTACGAGCCCGAAGAACTCATCATCACCGCGCGTCCCGGAACACCCATCGCCGAAATCGACGCGGCGCTGAGCGAAAAAGGCCAGCGGCTGGGCTTCGAGCCGCCGGATTGGGGACCCTTGCTCGGCGCGCCCGCCGGATTGGGAACGATCGGCGGCGCCATCTCAGCCGACATATGTGGTCCGGCGCGTGTGCGCTACGGCGCAGTCCGCGATCAGCTGCTGGGCTTTCGTGCGGTGAACGGACTCGGCGAAGCGTTCAAGGCCGGAGGTAAGGTCGTCAAGAATGTCACCGGCTTCGACATTCCCAAGCTTGTTTGCGGCGCATTCGGCACGCTTTGTGTTCTCACCGAAGTAACGTTGCGCGTTTTTCCGCAGCCATCACGCACGCAGATATTGTCTGTGCCGAACTTGGCAGCTCCCGACGCCTTCGCGTTGCTGCGCAAAGTCTGGTCGAGTCCGCTGGAGGCGACCGGACTTGCCTGCTCGGCGGGCGCCGCTTTCATTCGGCTGGAAGGCGAAACGGAACCGCTCGCAGAAAAAGTGGCACTGTTGAATTCGCTGGTCGGATGGAACGACGTCCAATCGTTGGACGACGATGGCTCCATCTTTCGCGGGATCGGCAACGGCAATGCATTCTTGACGTCACCGGAGAATTTGTGGCGGGTGATGATCCCGCCTTCTCAGGCCGCGGCAGTCATGGGCCAAGTCGGATCAGTGCTTTGGGCCGGCGACTGGGCCGGCGGCCTGTTGTGGCTGGCAACGAACGAAGGACATCGCCTGCGCGAGATTGCCGGAGCGGTAGGTGGTTACGCCGTGCTGATGCGGGCCGACGCCCAGACGCGGGCCAGTGTCGATGTGTTCGAGAAGGAGGATCCCGTTCGAGCCCAGCTCACGCGCTCGGTGAAAGCGGCGTTCGATCCGCTCGGCCTGTTCAATCCCGGCCGGATGTGGGACGGGGTCTGATGCGCACGAATTTCACACCGACCCAGCTGACCGATCCGCACCTGGCCGAAGCCGAAAAAAATCTGCGCGCCTGCGTGCATTGCGGCATCTGTACCGCGACTTGCCCGACCTATGTGTTGCTCGGCGATGAACGCGACGGCCCGCGCGGACGCATCGTGATGATGCAGAACATGCTGGAGAACGGCGGCTCGCCTTCGCCGGAAACGGTGCTGCATGTCGATCGCTGCTTGTCCTGCCTGGCCTGCCGCACAGCCTGTCCTTCGGGCGTCGATTACGCGCGGCTGGTCGATGAGGCGCGCGTGCACATCCAGACCACCTATCGCCGTCCGCTCGGCGACAAGCTGCTGCGCTGGCTGATCGCGACCGTGATGACGCGGCCGGCGCTCGTTCGCTCCGGAATGTTCGCGGCGCGTCTCATGGCGCCGATCGCTTTTCTCCTGCCGGGTAGGCTGGCGCTGATGGCGGCAATGGGTGCACATGTTCGGCCACAGCCCGAGATGACGCCGACGCGCGCCATCATTCCCAACGCCAAGCGGATCGCGCTGATGCCGGGATGCGTCCAGCCGGCTCTCGCGCCGCAGATCGACGCCGCCGTCGCCCGTCTTCTGGCTCGACGCGGGATCGAGCTTGTGCCGCTCGAAGGTGCCGGCTGCTGCGGCTCGCTCGTGCATCACCTTGGCCGCAGCGAAGACGCCAAGAACTGGGCACGGCGCGCGATCGAGGCGTACGAGCATGCAGGCGGCGAGCGCTTCTTCGAAGGCGTGCTCATCACAGCCACCGGATGCTCCTCGCACTTGAAGGATCTGACGCATCTGTTCCTGGACGACCCGCTGTGGCTGCCGCGCGCGCGCGCCTTTGCAGTCGCGTCGCGCGACTTCCTGGACCTGGCGACCCCGGCACCATCGCTACCCACGCGGAAGTTGCGCATTGCCTGGCAGGTTGCTTGCTCGCTGCAGAACGGCTTGAAGCTCGCCGCGCGAGGCGAGGAATTGCTTGCCGCGGCGGGATTCGAGGTACTGAGCGTTCCGGAAGGCCATCTGTGCTGTGGCTCTGCCGGCAGCTATTCGATCCTCCAGCCGGAAATCTCGGGGCAACTGCGCGCGCGCAAGCTGGGAAATATCGCCGCCCTGAACGCCGATGCCATCGCCACCAGCAACATCGGGTGCCTGAACCACCTTTCCGGCTCGGATGCGCCGCCGGTCGTGCACTTGGCCGAATTGCTGGATTGGGCGGAAGGTGGCCCGATGCCCTTGGCGCTCTCGCGGCAGGGCGGTTAGAATTTACCGATGAGTAGACTGGTCATCATTGTTGCGTTGCTCTTGCCGCTGTCGGCGCATGCGGTCGAGGCGCCCGCGCGTCCCGTCGCGAAACCACCGCTTGAAACCCTGTTCGGCCAACTTGGCCAGGCGTCGTCACCGGAAGATGCCAAGCCGATCGAGGATCGCATCGGCGCGATCTTCCTGCAGTCGAACAGCCCAACCATCGACCTGCTGATGACGCGCGCCGCGGCCGCGATCGCGGCAAACGACCGGGACACGGCTAAGAAACTTCTCGATGCCGTGACCTCTGTTGCACCGGACTATGCCGAAGGCTGGCACAGCCGTGCCATCCTTCAGCGCGCATTAGGCGATGACTCGGGCGCGATGCTCTCCTTGGGACACGTCATCCTGCTCAATCCCCGCCAGTTCGCGGCGCTCTACGAGCTCGGCAATCTGATGGAGGACTACGGCAACAAGCCAGGCGCACTGAAATTGTATCGCAAGGCGCTGGAACTTGATCCGCAGCTCGAAGGCGCCCGCAAGCATGTCGATGCCTTGACCCGCGACGTCGAGGGGCAGGGCATCTAACCGCTGGTTGGTCCGACGAAGGCCACGCGCAGCAAGTTCGTAGAGCCCGGCGTGCCAAGCGGAACGCCTGCCGTAACGACGATGCGTTCGCCGGGCTTGGCGAAACCTTCCTGAAAGGCAATGCGCGCCGCGCGATCGACGACGTCATCGAGATCGTGGGCATCTTCCGTTGTCACGCAGTGCAGGCCCCAGGCGAGCGCCAACCGCCGCGCGGTCTGGATCAAGGGCGTAAGCACGACAATCGGCGCTTCGGGCCGCTCGCGCGCCGCTCGCAGCCCGGTGGAGCCGGATTTTGTCCAGCAGACGACCGCGCGGGCATGGATCGTATGCGTGATCTGATGCACTGCCGCCATGATGGCATCGGCCGTCGTCTCTTCCGGCGCGTTGCGCTGCGATTCCAGAATAGAAAGATACAGCGGGTCGCCTTCGACGGCAGCCGCGATGCGATCCATCACCTGAACCGCTTCGATCGGATAGGAGCCCGAGGCGGTTTCGGCGGACAGCATTACCGCATCGGCGCCTTCGAACACGGCGGTAGCTACATCGGAGACTTCGGCGCGGGTCGGTACCGGCGCGCCGATCATCGACTCCAGCATTTGGGTCGCGACCACGACCGGCTTTCCGGCTTTGCGCGCGGTGCGGATGATCTGTTTCTGGCGGCCGGGAACCGCTTCGAGCGGCAGCTCCACGCCGAGATCGCCGCGCGCCACCATCAGCGCGTCCGCCATCTCCAGGATGTCGCCGAGTTGGTCCAGCGCCTTGGGTTTTTCGATCTTGGCAAGCACGGCGGCGCGGCCGGCGACCACTTTTTTCAGTTCGGCGACATCTTCGGGCCGCTGCACGAAGGACAACGCAATCCAGTCGACTCCGAGATTCAGTGCAGCGTCCAGATCGCTGCGGTCCTTGGGTGTCATCGCCGGGATCGGCAGGATTGTGTCGGGCAGGTTCACGCCCTTGCGGTCACTGATCTCGCCGCCGACAACGACCGTCGCGTCGGCGTAATTGTCTTTCACGGACAGGAGCCGCAGCCGGACTCTGCCGTCGTCGATGAGCAGGGTGTGGCGCATCTTGATAGCGGAAAAAACTTCGGGGTGCGGAATTGGTATGTCGTTGGGATCGTCGGCGCTGACTTTGCGAACCAGCCGGACCTGCTCGCCCTCTTTTAGCATGCGCGATCCGCCGGCAAGCGTACCGAGACGGATCTTCGGCCCCTGAAGATCGACCAGAATGCCGATGGGTCGACCGACCTGCGTCTCCAGGCTGCGCACCGCGCGATGAAGCTCGCCCAGCGCAGTGTGTGACGTGTGGCTCATGTTGATGCGGAAGACGTCGACGCCGGCATCGAACAGGGCGCGGATGCGCTCGGGGCTGGAAGTGGCCGGCCCGAGCGTGGCGAGGATTTTCGTCTTGCGGCGGCGTCTCATCATCAATCCGAAAGCGATTGCGTCCAATTCAACTGGTTACCGGTGTCGACTTCAAAAAATCCGCGCCGGTCATATCCTCGTGCTGCACAGCCGCCTCGTCCGATGACCAGGAACTGGTCGCTGGTGCCGACACAGAAATTCTTGCCGCCGTCCCAAGTACCGGAAGCTCCATCCGTTGCGTAGAGATAGTAGTAGCGGGCGTCCAGACGACCGGTCGCGAGCACCGCACATTTCTTTGCCGCAATCTGCCACCAGCCCTGGCTCGCCCAGCGCGTGCCGTTGAACAATCCGAGCGCCACTTTCACCGCATGGATGCCCTTGTTGCAGACCGACAGTCCGGCGTTGGCCGGGTTTGCGGCGGCGATCAGAACGGCGAGGGCGATCACGAGGCGCATCGGGCAACCCGGTGTCGCGCATGGCCAACACGCTGTCAACGCGCTTGCCGTGGCGAGGCGGCGGCACAATGATCGCGGCATGAGCGGTCAGCCTTTCGAACGCGTGCGACCTTCGCAGGGTGATTCGGCGCTGCTCTTTGTTTGCGATCACGCCTCGAATGCACTGCCCGAGGCCTACGGCACGCTCGGGCTGGACCCGGCTCTGTTCGATACGCACATCGCATCGGATATCGGGGCGGCAGAGGTCACGCGCGCTCTGGGGGCGGAGTTCAACGCGACCGCGATCCTGGCGCGCTGGTCACGCCTGCTGGTCGACCTCAACCGGGGCGAGGACGATTCCACGCTTGTCATGAAACTGTCGGATGGCAGCATCATCCCGGGCAACGCGCGCGCGGCAGAAGTCGAGATTGCGCGCCGGATCCAGACGTTTCACGCGCCCTATCATGCCGCGATTGCGCAGGACATCGCAGCGATGCGCGCAACTGGCTGCGTTCCGGTGATCGTGTCGATGCACAGCTTCACCCCTGCCTGGAAGGGCAGCAAGCGGCCGTGGGAGATCGGCATTCTCTGGGACCGTGACGCACGATTGGCGCGACCAATGCTTGCAGGTCTTGCGCGCGCCGGATTCGTCGTCGGCGACAATGAGCCTTACTCCGGCGAACTGGAAAATGATTGTCTCTATCGCCACGGCACCATGCTTGGTTTGCCGCATGTGCTGATCGAGATGAGGCAAGATCTGATTGCCGACGACATTTCGGCGCGCGCCATGGCCGCTCGTCTGGCGCCTGTCATCCGCGGCGCGCTGGCGCAGATGGGTCCGCCCGCGATACAATTCACCAGACCCCTTGCAACCGCCGGAAACGAAACCATGGACGAACGCACTCGCGAACAGCTCGAAGCCGC
>JANYBR010000402.1 GCA_025360685.1 Pseudomonadota bacterium | reverse complement strand
TATACCTCGCTGGCGAAGGCGACGTGATTGCCGGCAAGAAGGCGATCATGGGCGCGCTCGCGCTCTACCTCGACTTCCTCAACCTGTTCCTGCTGCTTATGCAGCTGTTTGGCGATCGTCGCCGCTAGGCGGCGCCAACACGTAGGTTGAATGCGCGATAGGCGAAGCACAGGTCAGCCGGCAACGCGCGGTGAAAGGCGACGCATCGAGGGCGGCAGGTCGAGTTCGTCAAGGTGCAACGCGATGTCGTCACGCTTGTTCTTGAGCCCTTCGTCATAGTTTGAGGGCCGGTTGATACCAGCAGGAAAGGCTCCTCCCGTTGGTTCCGGTGACTCCACCCATGGTGGGCCTGCGCGTAAGATTCGGGTTGACGTCCGCGCAAATGTTCTCACTATGTTCTCATGAAGAGTCGCTGGAAGCATGACCGTCCCATGTCTCGGACCGACTTCGACCGTCGGTTTTCGGACGAGAGTTCGTGCGCCCGCCACCTTGCGAAACTCCGGTGGCCGGACGGCTTTACATGCCCCGCTTGCGGCGGCTGCAAGGGCTGGGAGCTTGATACCAAGCCGTTCACCTGGGAATGCGCCGCTTGCCATCGCCAGACCTCGGTCACGGCTGGGACGGTCATGCACCGGAGCAAGTTACCGCTGCGCACCTGGTTCGAGGCGGTCCACCTGTTGACCAGCCACTCCAACGGCATCTCGGCCGAGCAGGCCCAGGCGCAACTCGGCATTCGTTCCTACAAGACTGCCTGGCTGCTGCTGCACAAGCTGCGGCGGGCGATGGTCGATCCCCAGCGCACCGTCCTTGAAGGGCTCGTCGAGGTTGATGAGACCGAGGTGCCGCTCCGTTCGAAGCACGACCCGATCGCGAACCACGGTATCCCCAACGTCGGTATCCTCCAGATCATCGGTGCCGTCGAACTCGACGAGGAAGGGTATCCCTGCCGGGTGCGGCTGGAGCCGTTGCAGGACCGCACTGGCCCGAGCGTCAGGGGCTTCGTCGAACGCAACGTCGAACTCGGCGCGACCGTAGTGAGCGACGGATTTCCGGCCTACCGGAAGCTGGCCGAATACCGCACGCACGTCGGCAAAGTGGTCCGGAAGATGGCGGCGCACGTCCTGTTGCCTTGGATACACCGGGCGTTCTCCAACTTGAAGCGCTGGTTCATCGGCACTCTGCACGGCGTCCGCAAACAGCACTTGCGGCGCTACCTCGACGAGTTCACATTCCGCTGGAACCGCAGGCGTCACACCAGGACGGCCTTCGACAGGCTACTCGACCTGACCACCCGTCTGCCGCACGCGTCCATGCGAGATTTCGTGGAGCAGAGAGTGTGACGACGTCTAGCTTCACCAGGCTCGAAAAAGCCGTTCTTCAAGAAATATCCAGCCAATATCCTGCGCATAGTGTCGCACTCGAAGCGCAATTTGCGGCGGCAGCGGTCCAGTCTCGCGAAAATACCGGCGTCGGGTTCTACACGCGCTTCGCGGTTGACCGCGCCGCGGCCCCACCCACCCCATGTGATCGAATAATTGGTCGGGTTTGGGCCGAGATCGAGGGCTTCAATGCTCCAATGACCTTCCTGCTATTCGTGAATGATGGCTACGCGGATTGTCTCGAAGGCGCCACCGTCGCGGACAGCACTATGGAAACCGACCTTTCTGCGCTCAAATTCAAATTAGGCCCGCCGTGAGCAGCATCGGCCTGCGTCATCAGGACCTACATTTTGTGCCACCGGAACCAACGGGAGGAGCCTCCAGCAGGATGGACGGAGTGAAAACCGTGACTGCAGGGATGGCCTGACTGTCACATTAGGTGGAAGTCGAACATGAACTTCATGATCGATTCGAATTTCAAGTCAGTGTATTTTCGGTGAGAGGCGTGCGACGTCGTGTGAACTGACGCCGACGAGGTATGCGCCATGGGTCAGACTCCCGGGATATTGGAGACGGTTTTCCGGGCGCGCGGCCTGACCAAGACCTATACGTCGGGCGATGTCGCGGTTCACGCATTGCGGGGCCTGGATCTCGAAATCGCGGCTCGCGAAGTTGTCGTGTTGCTGGGCCCGTCAGGAAGCGGGAAATCCACGCTTTTGAATATCATGGGCGGACTCGATCACGCGACCAGCGGCAGCCTTTTCTTCAGGGACGTTGATTTGACCAACCTCGACGATCGCGGCCTGACCGCCTATCGACGGCGACACGTTGGATTTGTATTTCAATTCTACAATCTGGTGCCAAGCCTTACGGCCTACGAGAACGTCGCACTGGTCACCGAAATCGCGGAACATCCCATGCACCCCGACGAAGCCTTGGCGCTTGTCGGCCTTGAATCGCGCATCGATCATTTTCCGGCGCAGCTTTCGGGCGGCGAGCAACAGCGCGTCGCGATCGCCCGCGCGATCGCCAAGCGGCCCGATGTCTTGCTTTGTGACGAGCCAACCGGAGCGCTGGATTCCAAGACCGGGATTATCGTGATCGAAGCGCTGCTCGGCATCAACGCACAGCTGGGCACGACGACTCTTATCATCACACATAACGCCACCATCCAGGGCGTTGCGGATCGCGTTCTCTCCTTTGCCGACGGTCAAATCTCGGCAATCCACAAGAACGAGGCGCGCCGCGCCGCCGCCGAGCTCATCTGGTGAACCCGTGAGCGTCCTTGACATCAAGCTATTGCGTGACCTCAGGCGCCTGTGGGCCCAGGTGCTGGCCATCGCGCTTGTCGTCGCCGGCGGCGTGGCGACCGTCGTGCTGGCCGTCGGCTCTTTCCGCTCTCTTGAGGAGACGCGCGCGGCCTATTATGAGCGTTACCAATTCGCTGACGTGTTCGCGACGGTCAAGCGGGCGCCAAAAACGCTGGTCCGCCAAATTGAGCAAATTCCCGGCGTCGCCTCGGTGGAGGTGCGGATTGTCAAGCTCGCCGTTTTGGACATCCCGGATTTTCGTGAGCCGGCGACCGGACAATTCGTTTCGCTGCCAGACGGCAGCGAGCCCGCTCTCAATAAGCTGTATATGCGGGCGGGCCGAACGCCGGAGCCCGGGAGAACTGACGAAGTCGTCATCAGCGAGGGCTTTGCCAAGGCGCACGCTTCCGCGCCTGGCTCGCGCTTCTCGACGATATTGAACGGGCGCAAGCGCGAACTCGTGGTGGTTGGGATCGCGCTGTCGCCTGAGTTCGTCTATGCGATGGGGCCTGGCGACCGGATGCCGGATGAGCGCCGTTTCGGCGTCATCTGGATGTCGGAGAAAGCGCTTGCCAGCCTGTACGACTTCGATGACGCGTTCTCGTCGGTCACGCTCAGGCTTATGCGCGGCGCGTCGGAGCCCGAGGCGATCGAGCGACTGGACGCCCTGCTCGATCGTTACGGAGGACAGGCGGCCTACGGGCGCAAAGACCAGACGTCGCACGCCTATCTTAACCATGGGCTCGACATGCTCAGCAATATGAGCCGTACGCTGCCGCCAATTTTTCTTCTCGTGGCGGCATTCCTGATCAATCTCACGATGAGCCGGATTGTCGCGCTGGAGCGCGAACAGATCGGCCTGTTGAAGGCGTTGGGCTATGGCGGCGTCGCCATCTCGCTGCACTATGTCAAATTCGTCATCGTCATCGTGGTGATCGGGGTCGTCATCGGCAGTGCGGCGGGAACATGGCTCGGCGGCACTGTCACGGAGTTATTCGGCAACTTCTATCGGTTTCCGTTTCTCGTTTTCGTCCGAAGCCCCGACGTTTATGTTGCGGCAGCGACGCTTAGCCTCCTTGCCGCCATCGTTGGCGCTATCCGGGCTCTACGGGACGTCGCAAGACTCGCGCCGGCTGTCGCGATGCAGCCGCCTTCTCCTCCGCACTATCATCGTCTGTTGCCGGCAGGGTTAGCCATCCGTGGGGTGCTACCGGAGCCGGTCCAGATGATGGTGCGAAACGTCACCGGACATCCGATCCGCGCGGCGTTCACCATTTTGGGCATGGCGCTCGTCACGGCGATACTCATCGTCTCGCTTTTCCTCAACGGGGTCATGGAGGCGTTGGTCGACGTTACGTATTTCATGGCCGACCGACAGGACGCCACCGTGAACTTCGTCGAGAAGCGTCCGTTGAATGTCATTGACGAGATGGCGCGCCTTCCGGGCGTTCTGGCGGTCGAACCATATCGGGAGGTTCCCGTTCGTATTCGGCATGGAAGCATCGAACGGCGCGTCATGATTAGCGGCCGGCCTCGCAATGCCGATCTCAGCCGGGTCATCGATGTCGCCTTGCGGCCTGTCTCCCTCCCACATAGCGGCCTGGCGATCTCCGACATGCTGGCGCAAATCCTCAACGTGCGGGTCGGAGATTTCGTCGAGGTCGACCTGCTGGAGGGCCAACGCCGGACGGTGACCTTGCCCATCGCCGCGCGGGTCGAAGACTATTTCGGCGTCACGGGGATGATGGACGCCGATGCTTTGACGCGTTTGATGCGTGAGGCGCCCGCGATCAACAGCGTCAATCTAAGCCTCGATGCGAATAGCCTCGATCCTTTATACGACGCCATTAAGTCGATGCCGGCCGTCGGCAGCATGGCCCTGCAACGCGTGTCGCTGGCGAAATTTCGCGAGGTGTTGGCCGTGACCGTCAAGACGATGGGAAGCATTTATGCCGGCCTTGCCGCGATCATCGCGTTCGGAGTGGTCTATAACAGCGCGAGAATATCGCTGTCCGAGCGGGCACGCGAATTGGCCAGTCTTCGCGTCCTCGGCTTCACTCGAGGCGAGGTGTTGCGCATCCTTCTCCTCGAACTTGCGCTCCTCACGTTGATCGCGCAGCCGCCAG
>JANYBR010000358.1 GCA_025360685.1 Pseudomonadota bacterium | reverse complement strand
GCGCAACAATTGCGTGAAACACACGCCAACTTCAACGCGCTGCCTGACAAACACGCAACATCGTGTCGACACCAATGTTGTCAATGTGGGACCAGAGCACCGCTTACGCTGGAAGCGGATTGGTCTCGCGTTTCCTGAACTCAGATCTGGTTGGTCGATACTGCCCAAAAGTCCATCGTCAAGGCCGAGTGGAATAGGTGGCGTCCTGCCTGAGCGTTGTTTCAGCCGCCGTGCATCGAACTGCCTATTTTACTTCCGTACCGCTTGCTCGAGCGCCATGCGGATGAATCGCTGATACGGAAGCCCCGCGAGCTTGGCGCGTCGGCGAACGGCATCGAGCAGTTGGCCCGGAAGACGAAGGTTGATTGACTTGTCTTTCGGCTTCATCTCGAAGCGGACGAATTCGCCGCCCGACAGATCATATCGCGACAGATCCGCCTCGTCGACGAATTGTTCCGCTTCGCGATCGCTCTTGAAGGTGGGTAGCTTCTTAAGTTTCGTATGTCTTGGCAAAGTGATCAGCCTCCTCCTTGTGCATGTAGCGCGCGCTGATCGGACGGAGGAGAACGCCGCCGCCACGCTCGCGCAACGTGAAGACGACGAAGATAGCCCGGCCCCGTTCCGTGCGCCCTACCGCGCGATAACGCGTCTCCTTCTTCGAATGCGCCGCGTCGGGCAGGATCGTCACGCCGCTCCGGAGCAACGCCTCAATGGCGTCAAGCGAGACGCCATGTTTGCGGCACTTGGTCGAATTGCCGTGGTCCCATTCGAAACCGGAGAATTCCACTCACGCCTCGCGCTTGTATAGGCATTTGCCTCCACTAGTGCAAGAGACAGCCGCGATGCGGTGATACGGCAAACGGCTATGATGGCTGCGTAAATAAAAACAAAAACCCCACCGCCGTTTTCGGCTGACGGGGTTTTCGCTTTCGGGTTCACGCGGCGCGTTCCGGCGGGTTGCCGTTCGTGCGGGGGGACTGGCGAACCCTACTCCATCTGCGGCCTGGGGCTTGGCGTGCCAGGCGCTGTCAGGGTGCAAACGTGGGCTTCATGCTCCTTAGGGTCTGGCGTTGCATGTCGTGAAACGTTGCACCGATCGGCACCCGGCGCTATTCAGGAAAAGTCCGTAGTCGATTTGGCACAGGCGCCGTCACCGCTTGCGAAAGCCTCGCGAATCGCGCGCAATTGCCGGTCTTTTCAAGGAGAGCCGCCATGGCCAATCGAGAGCAGCGCAGCAATCGGGAAAAGAAAAAGCCCAAGTCCGACAAGAAGGGCGCGCCGCCGCCGGTGAAGGCGCCCGCCTATGTCGAACCCCAGCTCGTCCGCAAGCCGCACAAGGGCAAGCAGGAATATTGAGCGCTGGTTCAGGTCCAGGCCCCGCGCCCCAGCTGGCGCGGGGCTTTTCTTTGCCGCTCCCGCTATGTCGATGTCGCATTGGGCCTCGTCACTTGTGCCGGGCGAAAGACGACCTAGGTTTGCGTGAGCCAGACCGGAGGTCCGCCCGATGAGCCAGCCCGTCCTTGCCGCGCGCGAGGGCTACGTCCATGCCGCGCTCAGCTACATCGTCGACACGGGCGTCAAGCCGGTGAACGAAACCTACGGACCCGGCGGCATCATGCGCAGCGAGCGGGCAACGTTCGAACGCCATGTCGTGCCGATCCGTGATGGCCGTCCCCTGCGCGCAGGCTTCAGTCTCGACAATTCCGGCTTCGTCCTCGCCGATCATCCCACTGCGATGCGGAACTTCCACGATCCGCAGGAACTGAAGTCCGTCTACTGCCGCGAGATGGAGCAGCTCATCGCCGCCCACTCCGGCGCCAGCCGCGTGCATCTGTTCGATCATACCCTGCGAACCAGCGACAAAGCGGCGCGCGAGGCGCTGAAGCTCCGCGAGCCGGTGAGGGCGGTGCACAACGACTACACCGAATGGTCGGGGCCGCAGCGGCTGCGCGATCTTTTTGCGCCCGAGGCCGAGGAACTTCTAAAGCGCCGTTTCGCGATCATCCAGGTCTGGCGCGCCATCACTGCGCCGATCGAGCGCGATCCGCTCGCCATTGCCGACGCCGCGTCCCTGGCGCCAAAGGATTTCATCGCCGCCGAGCGCCGCCATCCCGATCGCGTGGGCGAGATCTACCAGTTCGCCTACAAACCGGAGCATTGCTGGACCTATTTCCCGCGCATGCGCCGCGACGAGGCGCTGGTGTTCAAGGTCTATGACTCGGCGAAGGACGGCCGCGCCCGCTGGGGCGCGCACGCCTCGTTCGACGATCCTACCACGCACCCTGCCGCCGGCCCGCGCGAAAGCATCGAAATCCGCGCGTTTGCGTTCTTTTGAGCGGTGAACGCGGCCTACAGCGCCTCGAGATCATCGAGCGCGGCTTGCGTCGAGTCGATGAAACGCTGATTTCCCAGTGCTTTCCTGATCGCCAGCGCGTTTTCGAAGGCAGCGCGTGCCTTGGCGATCTCGCCCTGCTCGACAAAGCAGCGGCCGCGATGATGCAGCAGGAAATGCTCCTGCTCGCGTAAGCCGGTTTCGGCGCACAGCATCAGCGCCTCGCCGAACAGCAGCTGCGCCAGTTTGCGTTCTCCCAGATATTGCCGCGCCGTTCCAAGTCCGAGCAGCACTTCAATCTCGGCTTTGCGATCGGCGCGCCGGCGCGCCAGCTCGAGTGCTTCATCCAGAAGCGGAGCGGCCTCGCTTTCCCTGCCGGACATGAACAGCTGATGACCGATTGCGGTCATGCATTCGAGCTCGGCCGCCTGGTCGCCGAGTGCCCGTGCCTGCGCCAACAATATTCGCTGTCGCTCGATGCCGGCCACCAGTTCACGCATGTCGGCCGGCACATGGCGGCGGAAAGTGCCGGTCATAGCGGCGGGGCGCCCGCCGGCGTTCGCACCGGACATGATGTCAGTGCTGGCCCGCTTTCCAGTCTGCTAGCGCCGCCAACATCGTGTCGACATGCTTGCTGTAATCGCCGTTGGAGTATTCGGCGAGCACACGCCCGTCAGGCGCTACCAAATAGGAAATGCGATTGGCCAACTCGGGATACGCGCCACCCATCACCGCGTCATAGGACTTCATGATGTGTTGGTCCAAGTCGGATGCGACCGGGAATTTGTTGGCGCACTTCTCCACGGAAAAATTGTTCAAGGTCATGATGTCGTCATGGCTGACGCCAATCACGCTCGCACCCAGAGCAGCGAACTTTTCGATGGCCTCGGCAAATGCGTGGGCTTCCAGCGAACAGCCGGTGGTGAAAGCCTTCGGATAGAAATAGACCACCACCGGTCCCTGCTTCAGCGCAGCGGCGAGCGCGAAGGTGAACTCCTTGCCGCCGAGCGAGGCCGGCGCGGTGAAGTCCGGCGCGGCATCGCCGACCTTGAGCGCGCCAGCCGCTGGCGCAATGCAAAGGGCGGCGGCAAAGGTTGCGGCGATCAGTCTCTTCATGGCGTTCATTCTCCCTAAAGCGCAATCCGGCGAAGTGTTCATAGCGACAGCGTATGAACGCACTTCGTCGTCAGATTGCGCGCCAATTCAAGAATCTGCAGCCGCATTGCGACTCCAACAATGCAAGTGCGGCTCCAGGCTGTTGGATAACTTGCCAAGTCTGAGCCGCGCTGTCACGCGCAAGCCGTTCAAAACACAGACTATTCAAACAATTACATTGTTTTCTTATCCAACCCCTTGCCGAACGGTCCGATACTCGCGCGTTTCAACAAGGAGCTGCGAATGGAAGAAAAGGAATCTTGGAACGTACCGACCCAGCCGCCGGAAGATCCCGATGCGTTGCTGCGGGAACATCTTGGCCAGTTGCAGAAGCTGACGCGCCAAACTCTGTATTACGCCCATTCTCACGGCACCGTCGCCCGAGTTTTCGAGGCGACAAAAATCGCCGGAGGTCTGATGTCCATCAGCGTCAAGATCGCCCGAGTATTGAAGACGCCGTCGAACTCAAAAACAGTACGTGGTGGTAACAACGCGAAGGATCCACAAGATTGAGCGGTCGCGGCGCACCGGTCGGCAATCAACGGGCGTTCAAGCACGGCGTCTATGCCGCCGACATGCGCGCTCTGCGCCGGCTCGCGCACGCGCTGATTACTTCCGCGCGTCGGGCATTGAAGGCACGTTCAAACGCCGTAGTTCTGGTACGGAAAACAGAGGTCTTTGGTGAGCGTAAGCCCGAAGTGCGTGGCCAAGGCCTGGATCGCATCGTCGTGCGCCGCGAACGGGTCCGCGTTCGCAGGTCCCACGATGATCATGCGAAAGCCGTCGGTCTCCTTGCCCTCAGGCGGCAGCATCGCGGTGGCGAGCGGCGTGCCGTCATGCTCGCGCAAGGTGAGGAACAGCGGCATGGTGTGCTGGACATGGGCGGCGAGCCCGATGTCGCGCTCGATATAGTTCGCCGCCGTCGGTTGATATTTCTGGACCGCCGCGGCGTGCTCGCGCCGGAAATATTTCTCGACCGCATGGCGCATGGTTTCGGATTCTGCTGCCGCTTCGGCTTCGGTCTCGATCCGGAACCAGGCCCTGCGGCCCGGCGCGTCACATACGAACTGCATGCGAAAGTCTCCCCCGACTCAGCACCGCTGCCAAGGATAATATGGTTTTCGCGACGATGGCGTCCCTCAGGAGATTTGCCTAATCTGCCGGGGTCAACGCCTGGAACTTTGCCGCACCATGCCCGTAGAGATGCTCGAGCACTATACGATCCGCTGCGCCAGCCTGGAGCGCACGCGCGACTTCTACCGCGACGTGCTTGGCCTGGGCGTCGGCGAACGGCCGAACTTTCCGTTCAAGGGTTATTGGCTGTATCTGGGCGGCGTGCCGATTGTTCATCTGGTCGACGCGGCGGAGTCCGAAGTGCGCGACGGCCCGCACCGTGGCGGCGACACGGCGGCGCTCGATCACATCGCCTTCCGCGGGCTGGACCTGCAAGCCACCCGGGCCAC
Source organism: Pseudomonadota bacterium (assembly GCA_025360685.1). Taxonomy (GTDB): domain Bacteria; phylum Pseudomonadota; class Alphaproteobacteria; order Micropepsales; family Micropepsaceae; genus Rhizomicrobium. Next base: position 4,621 of record JANYBR010000358.1, on the reverse strand, counting down.
CTTGCGCAGTCATGGGCTGAATTTTCGCGAGAACGCCGTTCCAGGTGGGCGCATCCACCAGATCTTCGTCTCCGACCCCGATGGCATCCTGATCGAGCTGAATTTTCGCAGTGCCTGACAGCACTTCTCACCATGGCCGGGCCCCCCGGTCCGCGCGAAGCGCGGCCGGAGGACAAGCTTCACGACCCGGCCACCCAGCAGATGCGCGTCGGCGCCTCACCTACGTTGCACCTCTGCGGCGTGGACACGCCGCACTGGGTAGCCGCCTCAAGGGCGGCCATAGTGACTTTGGGGAACGTTCAATTCCACATGTCTAAAGCAGGAATACCGGCCTTTGCCGGGGCGTGCGGGATATGATTTTATGCGCCCCAGCCAACGGGGATCGAACCCCGAACGCCTTCGCCACAACAAGGGAGTCAAGGGAAATGCAGGAACGTCTTCAATTCTATATCGACGGCAAATGGGTGAACCCCGTCACGCCCAAGACCATCGACGTCATCAATCCGGCCAACGAAGAAGCATTCGCGCGCGTCTCCTTGGGCTCCAAGGCCGATGTCGACAAGGCGGTCGCCGCCGCGCGCAAGGCGTTCGAGACCTGGTCCAAGACCACGCGCGAAGAACGCCTGGCCCTGTTCGGCAAGATCATCGCCGTGTACCAGACCAAGTATAACGAGATCGCCGAGACCATCTCCAAGGAGATGGGCGCGCCGATGTGGTTGTCGAAGGCGGCGCAGGCCGCGACCGGCATGGGCCATCTCGCGGAAGCCGCCAAGATCCTCAAGGACTACAAGTTCGAGGAAATGCGCGGCACCACCGCGATTGTGAAGGAACCGGTCGGCGTGTGCGGTTTCATCACGCCGTGGAACTGGCCGATCAACCAGATCGTCTGCAAGGTCGCGCCCGCGCTCGCGGCCGGCTGCACCATGGTGCTCAAGCCGTCGGAAGTGGCACCGATGAACGCCATGCTGTTCGCCGACGTGCTGCATGAAGCCGGTGTGCCGCCTGGCGTGTTCAATCTCGTCAATGGCGACGGACCGACGGTCGGCGAAGCGCTGTCGGCGCATCCGGGCATCGACATGATGTCGTTCACCGGCTCGACGCGCGCCGGGATTGCGGTCGCCAAGGCGGCCGCCGACACGGTCAAGCGCGTCGCGCAGGAACTGGGCGGCAAGTCGGCGAACATCATCCTCGACGATGCCGATCTGACCAAGGCGGTTTCCAGCGGCGTGCTGAGCATGATGACCAACTCCGGTCAGTCCTGTAACGCGCCGTCGCGCATGTTCGTGCCTCGCGCCAAGAACGATCAGGCCATCGCCATCGCCAAGGCGACGGCCGAGAAGGTCAAGGTTGCGGCGCCGGATTCGGCCGAGGCCACTCCAGGTTCGATCGGTCCGGTGGTCAGCGAGGTGCAGTTCAACAAGATCCAGGCCCTCATCAAGAAGGGCATCGATGAAGGCGCCACCGTCGTCGCCGGCGGTCTTGGCCGTCCGGAGGGCATGAACCGCGGCTACTATGTCCGTCCCACCGTGTTCGCCAACGTCACGAACGACATGACGATCGCGCGCGAGGAGATCTTCGGACCGGTGTTGGCGATGCTGCCCTACGATACGGAAGCCGACGCGATCCGTCAGGCCAACGACACGGTGTATGGCCTGTCGGGCTATGTGCAGTCTGGCGATCTGGCGCATGCGCGCAAGGTTGCCTCGCAGCTGCGCACCGGCAATGTGCATCTGAACGGCGCCGGCGCCGATTTCAGCGCACCGTTCGGCGGCTACAAGCAGTCGGGCACGGGCCGCGAATGGGGCGAGTACGGCTTCGAGGAATTCCTCGAAACCAAGGCCGTCCTCGGCTACGAAGTGAAGGCGGCGTAAGCTTCGTCGCTTGAAATGCGATGGGCCGTCACGCAAGTGGCGGCCCATTTTATTTTCAAATCCAGTTCGTCATCGCCCGCGAATGCGGGCGACCCAATTTACTTTTTCGCTGTCAAGGAAAATGGGTCACCCGGACGCTGCGCGCCGGGTGATGACGATGAAGAGAGAACTATAGGGGCCCTAATCCTTCGCCCGCTCGACATACGAGCCGTCGGCCGTCATGACGACGACTCTTGTGCCGGTTACGATGTGCGTCGGGACCATGGTCTTGACGCCGTTCGAGAGCATCGCAGGTTTGAAGGAGCCGGATGCGGTCTGGCCCTTCACGACGGGCTCGGTGTCGACGATCTCGAAGCTGGCGCGCTGCGGAATTTCCAGGCTGATCGGCAGGCCGTTGAAGCTCTGCAATGTGACGTCCATATTCTCGGTCAGATAAGGCGCCATGTCGCCGACCACATCCGTGCCGACCGACACCTGGTCGAAGGTCTCGGGCTGCATGAACACATAATGGTCGCCATCATGATACAGGTACTGGTACTTCGCCTGGTCGATGAACGCCTTCTCGATGCTGTCGGTGGTGCGCAGGCGCTCGACCGTCTTCACGCCGTCGCTGATTCGGCGCATTTCCAGATGCGTCACCGGCGTCCCCTTGCCGGGATGGATGTTCTCGGCGGTCAGCACGACATAGAGCTTGCCGTCCTTCTCGATGACGTTGCCTTTGCGCACACTGCTGGCGATGACGGAAACCACTGGCGACCTCTGGTCATGGGGACCGCGGCTCATAGCAGCCCGCGCCGGTCCGGCCAAGGTCTATCCCAGACCTGCCAGAATCTCGGTTAGCGCATCGGGTGCCGAGAAAAACGGCGAGTGGTCGGTATCGAGCGAGAACACCCGTTCGCAGGGCAAGGCCGTATACAGCCGCTTCTGCAGCCGCGGCGAAACCGCATTGTCTTTGAGGCACTCGATATAGTAGCGCGGCAGCCGGCCGAAACCCTGCGCACTGGTCTGCATCGGGGCGCGCATGCCGGAGATCGCCTCGGGCCCCAGTAGCGAGCGTGCCAGCGCCACATCCTCATCCGAGCATTGCCCATAGAAACAGTCCCTGATCACGCCTGGCTTGACCGTCGCAGTGTCGCCCTTGGGTGAGAACTCGACCTGTCCGCCCAGATGACTATCCGTGTCCTGTTCGGCCAGGTTCATCACGGAGAGGCCATGGCCCAACAGGAACGCCGTCAGATAGACGAGACAATTTATTTTTTCGGCACGCTTTTCCGACGCCTCGGTGATCATGGCGCCGCCGTAGGAATGTCCCACCAGGATCACCGGTTCGCGCTGGGCGTCTATGGTCTGGTGAATGCGCGCCACGATATCTGGCAAGGTGACCGAGGCGATCGGTTTGGGGTCGCGGCCATGGCCCGGCATGTCGGGCGCAACGACAGTATGGCCCTTCGCCTGCAGGCGGGTGACGATCTTGTCCCAGCACCAGCCGCCCTGCCACGCGCCGTGGACCAGGACGTAGGTGCTCATCTGTATTCCCCCTGCCGGCTCGGATAGTGTCCGGCGGCAGCCGCTGCCGGACGGCCGCGAACAAAGAGTGTCGGGCCCAATATGAAGACGTCTCCCTGGTGGTCCCCGCATGTCCATGCCGACCGCCAGTTGCTGCTAAGGCAGCGCAATCGCATCAGGAATGCAATACGTACCCATTTTGAGAGCGCCGGTTTCACCGAAGTCGAATGCGGCGCGCTCGCTGTTTCGCCCGGAAATGAAGCGCATTTGCACGCTTTTTCGACGCAGCTTGTGGCGCCGGGCGGCGAGCCGCGGACACTTTACCTGCACACCTCGCCGGAGTTTGCGGCCAAGAAACTGCTCGCAGCCGGCGAATCGCGGATCTTCGATTTCGCCCGTGTCTTCCGCAATCGCGAACGCGGCGCACTGCATGCGCCGGAATTCACCATGCTGGAATGGTACCGGGCGCGCGAGCCCTATGCGGCGGTACAGGAAGACTGTCTGACGCTTTTGCGCCTGGCCGCCGACACCGCCGGGACGGCGCAATTCACGTTTCGCGACCGCAGCTGCGATCCGCGTGCCGAGGCCGAGCGGCTGACGGTGGCGCAGGCATTCACCTATCACGCGGGGATCGAGTTGCTGTCGAGCTTGTCGCCGGCCGGTGAAGGCGACCGCAACGCGTTTGCCACCAAAGCGCGCCGCGCCGGACATACGATCACCGAGAAGGACAGCTGGTCCGACATCTTCAGCAAGGTCCTGACGGCCGCCGTCGAACCGAAACTGGGACGCGGCAAGCCGACCATCCTGTTCGAATATCCGCGCTGCGAGGCGGCACTGGCCCGCGCCACGCCGCACGATCCGCGCGTCGCCGAGCGCTTCGAGGTCTATGCCTGTGGCGTGGAACTGGCCAACGGTTTCGGCGAGTTGACCGACGCCGTCGAGCAGCGCGCGCGCTTCGAAGCAGAAATGGCGGAGAAACAGCGCATTTATGGCGAGCGTTATCCGCTCGACGAGGATTTTCTGGACGCGCTCGCGCACATGCCGCCCGCCAGCGGCGTGGCGCTCGGCTTCGACCGGCTGGTTATGCTCGCCACCGGCGCGCCGCGCATCGACGATGTGCTATGGACGCCCGCGCCATGACGGACTAGCGCGGCTTAACAGCTTCGTGCAGTGCCACAATGCCAAACGTCAGATTGCGATATCGCACTTGTTCGAATCCCGCCGACTCCAGTTCGCCAACAAGC
>JANYBR010000272.1 GCA_025360685.1 Pseudomonadota bacterium | reverse complement strand
CGAACGTTTTCCTCGACCAGTTCGAAGGTTCGCGGCCGCTTGTAGCTCACCAGCCGTTCCGCCAGGTGTTTTTGCAGCTGCTCAAGATCGAGCCCGGCGCGCGGCTGGATGATGGCGTGGATCTGGTTGCCGAGCTCCTCATGCGGCAGGCCGATCACCGCGCTGGAGGCGACCAGCGGATGCTCGTCGAGTGCCGCCTCGATTTCCGCCGGATACACGTTGGCACCACCGACCAGGATCATGTCGGTGCGGCGGTCGGCGAGATAGAGATAGCCATCCTCGTCGAACCAGCCGATATCGCCCAGCGACTCCCAGCCGCCGGGCAAGGTGCGCGCCTCTGCACCGACATAGCGATAGGACGGCGGCAGGGAGGGATCGCGCCGCAAATAGATCTCGCCGGTCTCGCGCGGGCCTAGCATCGTGCCGTCGGACGAAAATGCCTTCATCTCGCCGAGCGCCAGCGGCTTGCCGACCGAACCCTTGTGCAGCATGTACTCGTTGCCGTCGATGACGGTGATCGTCTGACCCTCGGTGCCGCCATAGAGTTCGAGAATCTTCTCGCCGCCGATCCAGCCGATCCATTCTTCCTTCAGCCAGGGCGGGCACGGCGCCGCCATGTGCCAGACGGTGTGGAGCGAAGAGACGTCATATTGCGGGCGGTTCGCCAGCCTCCAGATGCGGCTCATCATGGTCGGCACCAGATAGAGCCATGTCGCACGATGCTGCTCGATTAGGCGCAAGGTTTCTTCCGCATCGAACTTGACCATCAGCACGACGTGCGCGCCGGTGTGCAGTGCGCTAGCCGTCAAGCCGAATGGCGCATTGTGATAGAGCGGTCCGGTCATCAGCACGGTGTCGCTTCCCGAATACCGCCACAACGCAGCCTCGCCGACACCGACGCCGACGATGCCGGGTGTGCCGGCAACGATCAGCTTCGGTCGTCCGGTCGACCCGCCGCTGGTCGGCGCCTTCCACGACGGTGCGATGGCGTCGGGAAGATCGCTTGCGTCACTCGACCCCGCGAGCAACTCGCCGGGCGAGACAACCGGCCGTCCGGCCTGGAGCGACGCACTGTCGCCGACGACAATCGGCGAATTGGCCAGTTCGATGATCGCGTCGATTTCGTGCTCCGGCAGCCGCCACGACACCGGTTGCGGCGTCGCGCCGATCTTCCAGCACGCGAACTCCGCCTCGACGAAGCCGAGCGAGTTCGGCAGCGCGATGGTGACGAAATCGCCGAGCTTCACGCCTTGCGCCAGCAGTCCGCGCGCCATGCGGTTCGTGCGGGCATGCAATTCTGCGAACGTCAGCGTCCGTCCATCGACGGTCAGCGCTGGTGCGCTGGGCTTTTCCGCCGCGAGCCTGGACAGATTTCGTCCGATGGAGATGAAATCGGCCGGTAGCGCTCCCAGCGACGACATGGTCAGAAATTCCTTTTCCGCTTAGCAGTCAGCACAGTTCTTCCATCCTTCGACAAGCTCAGGATGAGGAGTTCTCGGAATCCCTCATCCCGAGCTGGTCGAGGGACGAAGGCCTTGGCTCTTCGCGATACGTTCGTCGCGCAGCGCCGTGCGCCGTACCTTGCCGGCATCGTCACGGACATTTTCCTCGACGAGCTCGAAGCTGCGCGGCCGCTTGTAGGTCACCAGCCGCTCGCCCATGTGGCGCTTGAGATCCTCCAGATCCAGGCCCGGCCGCGGCTGCACGATGGCATGCACGCGATTGCCGAGATCCTCATCGGGAAGACCGATCACCGCGCTCGATGCCACCAGCGGATGTTCTTCCAGCGCCGACTCGATTTCCGCCGGATACACGTTGGCGCCTCCGACCAGGATCATGTCGGTGCGCCGGTCGGCGAGATAGAGATAACCGTCCGCGTCGAACCAGCCGATATCGCCGATCGATTCCCAGTCACCGTTGATGACGCGCGGCGTGGCGCCGACATAGCGATAGCTGGCGGGCAAGCCCTCCGCGCGCTTCATGTAGATCTCGCCGGTCTGGCCGATGGGCAGCTCGTTTCCGTCCGGCCCGAACGCCTTCATGATGCCGCCGGCGGCGACCTTGCCGACCGAGCCGCGATGCTTCAGCCATTCGCTGCCCGACAGCGTTGTCGAGGCGAGGCCTTCGGTGCCGCCATAGAGTTCCCAGATCACCTCCGGTCCGAGCCAGCCGATCCATTCTTCCTTCAGCCAGGCTGGACAGGGCGCCGCGAGATGCCAGACCGTCTTGAGAGACGAGACGTCGTACTTGCCGCGCAGCTCTTCGGGCAGGCGCCAGATGCGGCCCATCATCGTGGGCACGAGATAGAGCCAGCTGGCGCGGTGGCGCTCGGCTTCGCGCAACGTTGCCTCGGCATCGAAGCGCGTCATCAGCACCAGCGGCGCGCCGATCTGCAGTCCGCCGAACGCGGTGATGAACGGGCCGTTGTGATACATCGGCCCCGGCATCAGCATCGTGTCGTCCTTGCCGATGCGCCAGAACGCGGCGGTCAGACCGTCCACCAGGCCCGGCTGGCCCGAGACGATCAGCTTGGGCCGTCCGGTCGAACCGCCGGAGGTCGGCGCCTTCCACGACGGCGAGACCATATCGGGCAGATCGCCCTCGTCCTTCGACGCTTCAAGCAGCGCCGTCGACGAAACCACCGGCTTGAGACTCTCGAACGCAACGTCGCTGACCACGATCGGCGTCTGCGCCAGCTCGACGATGGCGTTGAGTTCGGCGAGCGGCAGGCGCGACGACACGGGCTGCGGCACGGCGCCCAGTTTCCACACCGCATAACAGGCCTCGATGAAGGCGATGGAGTTGGGCAGCGCGATGGTGACGAAGTCGCCGGCCTTCACGCCATTCGCGGCCATGCCGCGCGCCATGCGATTGGTGCGCCGGTGCAGCTCGCGCCACGTGACGGTGCGTTCTTCGCAGGTGACGGCGATCGCGTCGGGCTTCTCGGCCGCCACGCGCGCAAGAGCGGCTGCGATGGAGACTGGATTTTCGGGCGTGCCGGGTTGAGGCATTCGTTTCGATCCCACCTGATCGAGCGTCTAAAGCGCTCCTATCGGCCATCGTTGCGGGAGGCGCGGCTTGAGTCAAACCCGATGCGTTAGTTGGACGAAGTAGATCGACCCTCCCCTTGAGGGAGGGTCGAAATTTGCGGCGGCAAATTTCGGGGAGGGGTATTTCTGCGTTGGTGTTCGACCCCTCCCCGAATTTGTTTTCGCGCTGTCGCGCGCAATCAAATTTGACCCTCCCTCAAAGGGAGGGTTGAGCACTCGTTTCAGCTCGGCTCGCCGGTTTTCGGCGGGGCGGCTGCTTCGTTCGCCGCCTTGCGCCGGTCGGATTTCTCGGCGCGCTTCTGCGCCTTTTCTTCGGCCTTCTGACGCTGCGCGCGTTCGCGCTGGGAGCGGTCGTTGGCGTAGTTCGGTGGCCTTGGCGCCATGGGCGTGGTCCTGGGTTGGGCGGCTCCGCCTGTCGTTCCACTATTCCTTGAGGAACGCAATCATCGCAGGCAAGGCAGCGCGGTCCTGGAGCATGAAAAGGTGGCCGCCGTCGAACAATTGCAGCTTCGCTCCCCGAATGCGGGCCACCATCTTCTCCTGCGTCGCGGGCAAGGCGATGCCGTCAAATCGGCCGGCCGCGATCATGACCGGGCATTCGATCTGCGGCAGCCTGTCATAGGTATCGAGCCGGGCGCGGGCCTCGAGCTGGCGGCGATAACCCATGGCGCGGCCCGGTTCGTCCGCATACGGATCAGCCGCGGCGAAGGCGACGAACTGCGCATACTGTTCCGGATTGGCCTTGGCCCAGGCCGCATCGCGCCGCGTGTCGGAGATCGGGATCATGTGACGGGCGCGTTCCTCGCGGCCCATGTGCTCGATCTGGTGAAACGGAAACGACGCGCCGCCCGCGCCGCCGGGCGAGGTGCAGGCGAGCACAAGCCGTTCCACTTTCTTGGGATGGCGCAGCACGAATTCCTGCGCCACCATGCCGCCGAACGAGACGCCAATGACCTTGGCGCTCGTCCAGCCGACATGTTCCATCAGACGCGCCGCATCGTCGGCATAGTCCGCCATGGTATAGGGCACGTCCGGCTTGGAGGTCTGGCCGAGTCCGCGCTGATCGTAGCTGAGAATGTCGAACGCCTTGGGCAGCGGACCATCCATCTGGTTGGGCTTCATGCGCAGATCCGCGCCCGATCCCGAAATGAACAGCAGCGGCGCGCCGGTGCCTGCGCGTTCGAAGTAGAAATTTAGTTCGTTGATGCGTGCGAAGGGCATTGGAGTCTCCCTCTCCCCCTCCGGGGGAGAGGGCAGGGGTG
>JANYBR010000313.1 GCA_025360685.1 Pseudomonadota bacterium | reverse complement strand
AGGGCATCGTCGTGAGGCGGGGTCTGAAAGAAGCGTGGAGCAAACGCACGAGTCGATGTACAAGAACCGGATCAGAGGCATACGGTGCCGGACGAGCGGGCGTTTGATCGCGAAGTCCATATCCATCAAAGGCACTGGTTGTAAATTCGGCGATTGCGTGCGGAAGGCGGTCGAACTTACCTCGGGAGATCTGCCGTTGGTTGTGGAATCACAACTGAGGGTCGAGTAATCGAACCTGACCGGACGGCAGAAGTCAGCAGCGGGCGTAGTAGTCACGCAAGTGATGAAGGCCCAAACGGTCCCCGCAAGGGGTTAATGGGAGTGGCAAGTAAGCAGCGCAACTCATGAGCGACAAGCGGCAGAATAACCAGCTAGTGTTGGCCTTTGATCAGGAGGATAGAGGTGAAGCCTCGAACTGCCTGAGTGAAGGGACCGAATCGCTCACGGTGAAGCGCGGGACGCAAAGCCCAGCCATTGGCGAACAGTTGATGGAGGAAGTCTGCGAGCGGGAAAACTGTAAGCAGGCATTGGCACGAGTCAAGGCCAACAAAGGTAGCGCTGGAGTGGACAGGATGACTGTTCAGCAGTTGCCAGAGCACCTGAAACAGCATTGGCCAGCAATCCGGGAACAGTTGTTGAGTGGGACTTATAAGCCGCAACCGGTGAAGCGGGTGGAGATCCCGAAGCCGGATGGAGGGGTGCGTAAGCTTGGCATCCCAACGGTGTTGGATCGATTCATCCAGCAGGCGGTGATGCAGGTGCTGCAACGCAAGTGGGACCGGACATTTTCCGAACATAGTTACGGGTTTCGTCCCGGGCGGTCGGCGCATCAGGCGGTGGAACAGGCGCAGCAGTATATTGCCGAAGGCTATCGCTGGGTGGTGGACTTGGACTTAGAGAAATTCTTGGATCCAGCTTCATATTGCCCCCTGGTTATTGAAAAGATCCGGCTGTTGCTCCACAACCTTGATTCGCAAACCTTTACGTCGTCCTTGTCGAACGAATACGGCTTCGAGCTCTCCGTGCTTTACACGCTGCAACACGGTCTGCCGCGAAACGCCGAGTTTCCGCGTCGCCTCCAGCATCGGTAGGTACTCTGTCGAGGCCTGCTGTACGATGCTCGCCCGCAGTTCATTGGTGATTCGAATCTGCCAAGGTGCACCTGGAGTAATCTGCTCGCCGGCGATGAAACCATCGGCCAGCCAGCGGTGTATTGAGGATGTGTTCATTCCCAGAATCTGCGCCGCCTTGCGGATAGAAACCAGCTCTCCGTCCGGAGGCGTAGTGGGCGCTTGGTATCGCGGGATATCCCGATAGCGCCGTAGGCTCCCGACCTGATTGGCTGTGAAGCGTTCACCGGTAGCCGTCTTGCGTCCCTGACGATTGAGGATTCCAGCGATGACTTCATCGGGATAGAGAGTCGCCAGACGGCGAAGCAATGAGATCGTGTCTTCATCCGTGCGTAGTCCCATCGGCTTGAATCGCGGGACCGGAATATCCAGCAACGTATTCGCGCCGCCGCGCCAGCGCAGAGTCAACTGCGCGCGGCCTTCTGTCCGCTTGAGATTGAGAACCACTTCCTCCAGTAACGTGCGCAGCAGTTCCTTGCGATCGCGGTCGGTAGTAGTTGTCGCGTTCCAGACTTGACGAATATCCGAGCCTAGCTTCTCAAGCGCTTTGAGTTGCTCGGGGTTGATCGTGCTGGGGCGTTGTTGCTCCCGCCGCCGCAGTTCCATTTCCGCGGCCGAATGGTCCCGCAGACGGCTCTCCCATTCGGTTTCCAGCCCGCGGGCAACCAGCCGGTTTTCCGGTTCTACTGTCCGGTAACGACGCTCGGCGCGCTCCGCTTCGTAGCGAGTGCGCTCCACTTCCAAACGCCACTGGGACAAAGACGCGTCATGGTTGGCTTGGAGCTGTTCGACCGACAGCCGCATGGCTTCGATCGCGGCCGGCGTAATGGCCTCGAGAAAAGCGTTTGCCACGGCTTGCTCGATTATCGTTCCGCCGACGTTGAGACAGTATACGCCGCGTCCGGCGACCAGATCTTTGCCGGCGCAGTGATAACCCGGAGCTGAGTTCCGGCCGCGATAGTGAACATGCAGACGGCGGCCGCAGTGACCGCATGTGGCGAGGCCCTGCAACAGTGCCGATCCCTCTCTCACCGCACCTCCTGCCTGATGCGGCCTGGGTCGGATGTTGGAATCGAGCCGCGCCTGATTGGCTTGATAGGTCGCCCAATCGATGAAACCGGGGTGATGGTCCTGAATGAGAACGGACCACTGATCCATGGGCAGATGCCGAGTGCGTTTTCTAACGGCGCCGTGTTCATCAACGTAGCGTTCGTACTTGGTCTTTCCGTATGTGTAAGCGCCAGCATACACCGGATTGCTGAGGATGTGGTGAAGTGCAGTGTAGGTGGGCGTAACCCAGCGGATCGGACTCGGCAGACAGCCGGGCATGGTTTGCAGCGGAAAAGACAAACCTTCAGACCGAAACCAGAGCCAGACCCGCCGTGCCGAGCCGAATTCAGCGAATCGCTCGAAGAGGGTGCGGATCGCGCCGGTGACTGCTTCGTCCGGATGAAATAGGACTTCTCCATCCTGTTCTCCCCAGACGTAGCCCACCGGCAGGCCTCGACGCAGTTCGCCGCGAGCCGCTTTGTTGCGGATGCCGCCGTCGAGACGGGCACGAATGATATGCAACTCCGCTTCGCTCATGGTACCCTTCAGGCCCAGTAGCAAGCGATCGTTGAACAGTGCCGGATGATAGACGCCGTCACTGTCGCCGATCAGCGTGTCGGTGATGCCGCACAACTCCAGCAGGCGATACCAATCCGCGTTGTTTCTTGCGAGGCGAGAAACTTCCAGTCCAAGAACGATGCCTACGTGGGCCAGAGCCACTTCGCTGGTGAGGCGGGCAAACCCGGAACGTTTGTCGGTACCGGAACCCGATAGTCCGAGGTCTTCGTCGATGAGGACTACCTGCTCCTTGGACCAACCCAGTTGGCAGGCCCGATCGGCCAGAGCGTACTGACGGGCGGTGGATTCGCGGTTATGTTCGACCTGGCCGGGGCTGGACTGGCGAATGTAAACATAGGCGGCGCGCTGCGTGTGCGAGGGTTTGATTTTGGAGGGATCAGTCATTGGTCTGCTCCTGGCGCTCGTCGCGAGTCGCTTTGACGAGAAGGCGCGCCAGAGTCTCGATGACGAGCCGCTTTTGCTCGTCGTCGAGTTGTTCCCACAGGCACGTCTCCGGAATCGGGATGTCGGTGAAGTTCAGATTCAGTTGTGGCATGGCTCTCCTGGCCTGCCCCAGATATTACTGGCAAGTTGGCAGCGCGTCGCAGGAGCGCATCGACGAGGCCGCCAAGACGTAGCAGATCATCCGGCGAGCCGACGAGTTGAGGAGCTTGAGGTCCGTGGTCACCAGACTTGAAGTCTGTCCAGTCAGCAGAGACCATCGACTTACTTCCGTCCGGCAGAATGAGCACGAACTGCAAGCCGCCGGGCATACGGGCGTGGCGAAAGACCTCCAGAGACTGTCCTTGAAATGGATGATGCGGGCGGGTGATCGTTACGCGATCCGGGAAGTGCTGATGGTGGGTAGTGTGTGGTGGTTTCCTTCGACCGGGTAAATCACGACAGACTGATGGCAAAGATTGCCGCAAGGATCAGCGACAAGCGGATGCTGAAGCTGATCAGGACGTTTCTCACCGCAGGTGTTTTGGAAGATGGGCTGGTCAATCCGGTAGATGAAGGAACCCCGCAAGGCGGTCCTTTGTCCCCATTGCTCAGCAATATTGTACTCGACGAGTTTGACCGGGAGTTGGAGCGGCGCGCTCTCCGGTTTGCGCGATATGCGGACGACAGCAACATTTACGTTCGTAGCAAGCGAGCCGGGGAACGGGTGATGGAGAGCCTCAAGCGATTCCTCATGACGAAGCTCAAGCTCAAGGTGAACGAGCAGAAGAGTGCGGTGGCGCGGCCATGGGAACGGAAGTTTCTGGGATTCAGCTTTACGAGGGGGTTGGCGCCGAAGCGGCGGATAGCGCCGAAAGCGGTGGACCGATTCAAACAGCGAGTTCGGGAACTGACGAGCCGGACCAGAGGTGTGAGCATCGAACGAATGGCCGGGGATCTGACCCGCTACCTGAGGGGTTGGTTGGGCTATTTCGGAAAGTGCCAAACGCCCTCGGTGCTGGAAAGCCTAGGACAGTGGCTCAGGCGCAGATTACGATCTGCGATCTGGAAGCAGTGGAAACGGGGTTCGAAGAGGTTCGACGAACTTCGCCAGCGGGGCGTGAAGCGCGACCTGGCCGCGAAAACGGCGGGAAGCGGTCACGGGCCATGGCGATTGGCGGACTCACCAGGACTCCATATCGCGCTGCCTAATGCTTATTTCGACTCGCTCGGGATTCCAAGGTTAACGGTTCGCTCGTGACTTAACTCGCCGAACCGCCGGATGCGGACCCGCATGTCCGGTGGTGTGGGAGGGGAGGAGCCG
>JANYBR010000311.1 GCA_025360685.1 Pseudomonadota bacterium | reverse complement strand
GTCAACTCAGATCGTATTTCGCGGAGATTACTGAGCTCGCACCCGTCTCAATTACGCGCAACGGCCGAGCAGAGTTTGAACTCCATATTCTCTATGCGCACCGGTTGCTGAAACCTTATCCCCTTCCTTACCCGGTGCGGTGAATGGACCTTCACCAGGGGCTTCTCAACTGCCGGATTTTCTGCCCGTTCAGCAACGGTTCATCAGGAAAATGCGCTCTGTCGCCTGGGCATGAAAACATCGCCCGAACGGCTCGGGGAACTGGCGACGCATCGGTTCCGTTCACGTTCTGAGGATCGCGGAAGCCAAATGAACAATGTCGCCACTCTGAGCAAAGTCCCGGCTGTCACGCTCGGCTTTTGGATCATAAAGATTCTCGCGACGACTTTGGGCGAGACCGGCGGCGACACCGTCACCATGACGATGAATTGGGGCTACCTCGCCGGCACGGCCTTGTTCCTTTCGGCATTAGCTGCCTTGGTCCTATGGCAGATCTTGGCCAAGAAATTTCACCCTTTGATCTATTGGGCAACCATTACGGCCTCCACCACCGCCGGCACGACCATGGCCGATTTCGCGGACCGTTCGCTCGGCATCGGCTACGTCGGTGGTTCATCGCTGCTGTTAGCCTGCGTGCTCGCGACGTTGGCGCTGTGGTATTGGTCAGAGCGTACTATTTCCGTTGACACAGTGAGCACGCCCAAAGTCGAGGTATTCTACTGGGCCACCATCACATTCTCACAAACGCTCGGAACTGCCCTTGGTGATTGGATTGCGGCCGACCCAGGCGATCCAGCGGCCTTCGGCGGCGTGCTTGGTCTTGGCTACATGGGAGGCGCGCTGGTTTTTGTCATCGCGTTGGCTGTCGTCGCCGCGGCCTATTTCTGGACAAGTATTTCACGCGTCATGCTGTTCTGGATCGCCTTCATCTTGACCCGACCGCTCGGCGCGACTATCGGCGATTTTCTCGACAAGCCCATAAGCCAAGGCGGCCTAAACTTGAGCCGGCCTGTCGCGTCGGCGGTTATTGCGGTCTTGATCATCGGCTGCATCGTCGTTCTGCCCCAAAGACCGGGGGAACACCCGCGAAGGTCGGCGCCAGTCGTTTAGGCGATGGTAGGTCCATGTCGAGCGCACGCGCTCTCGATGTCGTGCCGCAAAATTGCTACTCGGCGCGCCGTACGCTCCAGGAGAAGTTGATGATCGGAGCGCGTGAGATTGCGCGATCAGATTCTCCCATGGGGGGCGACAGCCGTGCGCAAGTTAGAAGTTAACGATGAGGCGACCTTGCGCATCATGTGGCCGCTTCTTAGATGCGGCGCGGAGAGCCAGGGACGAGGGGCGGCCTGGCACTCCGCTGCGCGACAACCGCGGGGACCGCTCGTGAGCGGCCCCGCGATCGCCATGTCGGTGCTTAGGTCGTCGGCTTCACACCAAGCAGTTTCAGCGCCGCCTTGTACTGACCGATGCCGGCCTTCTGCTTCGAGGCCTTCGTCGAGGCGCAGTTCTTCTCGGCCGCGGCGGCCTTGGCTTTCGCCTTGCCGAGCTTGGAATTGGTGGCGTTGGCCGCTTCGGCGGCTTCCCACTGCGTTCCCATCTCTTTGCACTCTGCGGCGAGATCTTCTTTCGCCGGTTTCGCCGGCGCACTCATCGGCGGCGGCGGTGGTGGCGTCGTCGATGGCGTCGCCGCCGGAGTGGAACTGGACGGGGTAGAGGTTCCCGCCGCATAAGCGCTGGAACCCAGAAGCGCGACCGCGAGGGCGGCGCCAATCATCACACGATTCATGCGTTTTTCCTTTTGATCTTGCTGGACAGATGTCCGCACGCCGGTTCTAAGCGGCCAACCTGTCAAGCACCTGTCAGCTACCTAAACTCCGCGTAAAGAAACGTAAACATTGAAGTTCCCACAAGTTGGCGCCTTTGCGCTTGTTTTTGCCGCGATGACGCGCGGGCCGCGTGCCATCGCGAGGCGCACAAAAAGAACTCGCCGAACAAGGGCAAAGCTTTGAAGGCGGCGAGCGATGTTTCCGCTGGTGTGCAGTTGCTTTAGTCGGGATTGGGCCCTTCAGCCGTATTCTCCAACACTTTGCCGGTCTGCGCGTCGACGCCGACTTCAAATGTCTTCGCGCCGCTGTGAATATCACAGGAGTAGCGATAACCGCTGCCACCGCGTTCGCGTTCGAGTTCCTCGTCGGTGATCGTGCCCGGATGCGCCTTCAGTGCGATCGCTCTGGCTTGCTCGATCTTGATCTTTGCGTGGCTTGCCAGTTTTTCGCCCTGAAAGGCCAGGGCC
>JANYBR010000295.1 GCA_025360685.1 Pseudomonadota bacterium | reverse complement strand
CACCAGCGCTTCGCCGGCGTCGATGTCGACACCGGCATCCTTGTAGGTGAGATTGTTGCGGCCGGTCTTGTCGGTCATGGCGATGGTCCGGCGGTTCCGAGCCTCGTTTAAGCAGGAGCGTATGAACGCGCAAGCGTCCTTGGCGGCGCAATGGCGGCGCGAGGACGCAACGCTTGTCTGGCGCGGCAAACCGCAGAGCGCCGGTTTGGCGGGCAAAGCGCCCGGGCCGGCAAAATGAGCCAATTCAAATGCAATTTCAGGCGCTTTCGCCGCTGCTCCGCGCCCTTTATAGTAATCCGGTTCAACCAAGGTTTTCGATGCAACAGCATTTTTTCCGGCTTGCTCCCATTCTTGCGCTTGCCTTTGGCGCACTATTGCCTGCCGGCGCGCAGGCCGCCGATCCGACCTATACGGTCAGCGGAATCCATGTCGATGCCACCGCGGCATCGGCCAGCGCCGCCCAGTCGATCGCCATCGACCAGGGCCGGCCGCAGGCGTGGAGCACGCTCTACCGGCGTCTCATGAAACAGGCCGACTGGGCCAGGCAGCCAAGGCTCGATGCCCAGGCGCTGCGCGGCGTGGCGCGCGGCTATACGGTCAGCAAGGAGCGCCGTTCGACCACGCGCTACGTCGCCGACGTCACATACATCTTTAGCCCCGAGGCGGTGTCGCGTGTCCTGCGCGGCATCTCGGCGAACTATGGCAATCCGCTGGCGCGCCGCATCCTGATCGTTCCCATGTCGCCTACATTCAACCGCGCTTCGGAATGGAATACCGCCTTCCTCAGTCCGCGGTTCGGCGGCAGCCAGGTGCCGTTCACCGTTCCTTCCGGCGATACCGCTGACGTGGGCGCATTGGCCCGTCTGCAGTTCGATGCCACCAACTGGGCCGACGTCGAGCTCGTGGCGGCGCGGATTCATGCGACCGAGGCGGTGCTGGTTCTGGCGATTCCCATTCCGGGCAAGATCCAGCTTTGGCTCAAGCGCATCGGCATGGCGCAAATGCCGACCAAGGTGACGCTCGATGTGCCGCTGAACCAAACTGTGGCGCTGACCTACCCCAAGGCGGCCGACGCGGCGGTGCACGCCATCGAGGATATGTGGCGCCAGAAGGCTCCGGCCGAATTCACCGCCAAGGGAAACCTGATCGCGGACGTGCGTGTCTCCTCGCTCGCGCAGTGGGGCACGATCCAGTCGGCGATGGGCGCGATCGCCAACGTGCGCGACGTCAGCATCGTGGCCATGGATATCGGCATGGTGCGCGTCTCGATCACCTATCTGGGCACCGTCGAACAACTCCATGACGCGCTCGTTCCGGTCGGCGTCCAGCTGACCAAGGATGAGACCGGCTGGTCGATCGTCTACGCGCCGGCGCTGAGGCCACCCACCGCATCGGCCGCGCCGTGAGCGCCTTCCTGCGCAATATTCCCAACGTCCTGACCGCGGTGCGCGTTCTGCTGGCTCCGCTGACGGCGTACCTCATTGTCGAGGGCAAAGACTTCGCCGCGCTCGGCGTGTTCGCAGCGGCCGGCGTCAGCGATGCGATTGACGGATTCCTTGCCCGGCGCTTCGGGCTGGTATCGCGCTTCGGCGAGTATCTGGATCCTGCCGCCGACAAGCTCCTCATGCTCATCTGTTTCGTGACCTTGACGATGATGCACCAGGCGCCGCTGTGGCTGAGCGCGCTGGTGATCGGCCGCGACGCCGCCATCGTGGCCGGCGTGTTGCTGGCGCGGGCGCTTTCGCTGCCGGTGAAGATGGAGCCGCTGGCGATCGGCAAGGCCAGCACCGTGGTGCAGATCGGCTATGTCGCGCTGCTCCTGCTGCTTCTCGCGTTCAATCTGGATATGCCCCAGCTCACTTTGGTCGCCGCCGCGGCCGCCGCCGTCTTCACGCTCCTGTCCTGGTTCGCATACGGACAGTTGCTACTGAAGGCGTTCGCGCTCGGCCGCCGTCCGGCCTGAGCTCAATTGGCGTCGCAACTCGTCCTTCCCCTGCAGACAGCACCGGCCCTGGGGCGTGCGGATTTCATCGTCGCGCCTGGCAACGCCCATGCGGTGGCATATATCGACTCCTTTCCGCGCTGGCCGTCGCACGTGGCGGCACTTTACGGACCGCCCGGTTCGGGAAAATCGCACCTCGCGGCGGCGTGGAGCCAGGCATCCGGCGCCGCGCTCATCGAGGCGGCTGAGCTGAGCGATCAGTTTGTGCGAACGCTCGCGCCGGCGCGGGCCGTGGCGGTGGAGAATGTCGATCGCGCCGCAGGCACGGCGCATGAGACGGCGCTTTTCGCCCTTTTCAACCGGCATGAAGCGCTGCTGCTGACCGGAGTCGAGCCGCCAACGGCGTGGCCAGCAGCCATGCCGGACCTGGCGTCCCGTTTTGGAGCAGTTTTGGCGTTCTCGCTGTGGAAGCCGGACGATGCGCTATTAGCGGCCCTGACGCGCAAATTGTTCACGGACCGGCAACTGGCTGTGCCCGATCCTGTGATCATGCGCATCCTACGCTCCGTCGAACGTTCGCCTGCCGCTATCCGCGACTTTGTCGCCCGCGCGGATGCCCGCGCGCTGGCCGAAAAAAGGCCGGTCACCGTGGCTTTGGTCGGCGAATTGCTGGCGGCCGATGGGACGGCTTTGTCATGACAGAGTCGTGCAATTTGGCTAGCCTTGCGCCTTCGCGACCGGTACGCCCCTGATGTCGAATCCCATCGTCACAACCGAGCTTGTCGAACACGCCGCGGTTCCGGCGATCGATCCCGCGTCGCCGGAACGCTTCATCAATCGCGAGCTGTCCTGGCTGGCGTTCAATCGCCGCGTGCTGGAAGAGACACGCAACCAGCGTCACCCGCTGCTGGAGCGCATGCGGTTCCTGTCGATCTCCGCCTCCAACCTCGACGAGTTCTTCATGGTCCGCATCGCCGGCCTCAAGGGCATGGTCAATGCCGGCGTCGACACCCAAAGCGCCGACGGACTGACGCCGGCGCAGCAACTGGTGCAGGTCGACCGCACCGCCGGCCAGCTGATCGTCGAGCAGCAGACCATCTGGACCAATCTGTGCCGGGAGCTGCGCGATGCCGGCATCGCCGTGATCGAACCGGACGAAGTGATGGACAGCGATCGGGCGTGGCTCGAAGCCCATTTCCGCGAGCAGATATTTCCCGTTCTGACTCCGCTCGCCATCGATCCGGCGCATCCGTTCCCGTTCATTCCCAATCTTGGCTTCACCCTGGCGCTGCGCCTGGCGCGCGGCAAGGACGGCAAGATCGTCACCGCGCTGGTTCCGATCCCGCCGCAACTGCAGCGCTTCATCCGCCTGCCCGATGTCGGCAAGACGGTGCGCTTCCTGCCGCTCGAAAAAGTCGTCACGCTCTATCTCGACCGGCTCTTTCCCGGCCACGAGGTGCTGGGCTCCGGCGTGTTCCGCATCCTGCGCGACAGCGATGTGGAGGTCGAAGAAGAAGCCGAAGACCTGATGCTGCTGTTCGAAACCTTGCTCAAGCGGCGCCGCCGCGGCTCGGTCATCCACATGAAATGCTCGCGCTCCATGCCGGACGATCTGCGCGAATTCATCGCCGACCATCTCGACCTCGAGACACAGGACCTGGTGATCATCGAACATCTGCTCGGCCTGTCCGACCTGCAAAAACTAATTCTCGACGAACGCCGTGACCTTCAGTTCAAGCCTTACGTGGCACGCTTCCCCGAGCGCATCCGCGATCATGGCGGCGATTGCTTCGCGGCGATCCGCGAGAAGGACATCATCGTCCATCATCCCTTCGAGAGTTTTGACGCGGTGGTGCAGTTCGTGCGCCAGGCTGCCGCCGATCCCAATGTCGTCGCGATCAAGCAGACGCTCTACCGCACCAGCAGCGACAGCCCGATCGTCTCGGCGCTGATCGAGGCGGCGGAAGCCGGAAAATCAGTCACCGCGCTGGTCGAGCTCAAGGCGCGTTTCGACGAGGCGGCGAACATCAAATGGGCCCGCGACCTGGAGCGTGCCGGCGTGCAGGTCGTCTATGGCTTCATCGAATTGAAGACGCACGCCAAGGTCAGCCTGGTGGTGCGGCGCGAGAGCGGACAGCTGCACACCTATGTCCATTTCGGGACCGGCAACTACCACCCCAACACGGCCAAGATTTATACCGACTTGTCCCTGTTCAGCGCCGATCCGGCACTGGGGCGCGATGCCGCGCAGCTCTTCAACTACATCACCGGCTATGCCGAGCCCTCTTCGCTGGAGAAGATCGCCGCTTCGCCGCTGACCATGCGCGGGCACCTGATCGACGCGATCCAGCAGGAAATGATCCACGCCAAGGCGGGACGGCCCGCCGCGATCTGGGTGAAGATCAACTCGCTGGTCGATCCGCATATGATCGACGCACTCTACCGCGCCAGCCAGGCCGGCGTGCGGATCGAACTGGTGGTGCGCGGCGTTTGCTGTTTGCGACCAGGGGTGCCGGGCCTGTCGGACAATATCCGCGTCAAAAGCATCGTCGGCCGTTTCCTGGAGCATGGCCGCATCGTGTGTTTCGGCAATGGCTACGGCCTGCCTTCGCCGCAATCCAAGGTCTACATTTCGTCGGCCGACTGGATGCCGCGCAACCTGGACCGCCGCGTGGAAGCGCTGGTGCCGATCGAAAATCCCACCGTCCACCAGCAGGTCCAGGACCAGATCATGGTCGCGGTGCTGAAAGACCAGGCACAGAGTTGGCATATGAGCGCCGACGGCAGCTATTTCCGCGATCCGGAGGCCTCGTCGCCGGACGCGTTTTCGGCGCATACTTACTTCATGACGAATCCCTCGCTCTCCGGCCGCGGCCGTGCCCTCAAGATGCAGCAGCCGCGCCCGGTGGCGGTTGTTACCCGGCGGGACTGAATGAGCGGCACCTCGACTCCCTCGACGGATGTTCGCGCTCCGTCGGGTCCGCGTCCGCGTCAAAAGCAGCGCGGTCCCCTGGCGGTCGTCGACATCGGATCGAATTCGGTCCGTCTGGTGATCTACGAGTCCGAGACGCGCGCCGCCGCCACCCTGCACAATGAAAAATCCATCTGCGGCATCGGCCGCGACATGGTCACCAGCGGACGGCTGCACAGCGAGGGTTGCGCGATGGCGCTGGAGGCACTGGCGCGCTTCAAGATGCTGGCGGATGGGCTGAACGTGATGACGCGCGAGGCGGTGGCGACGGCTGCGGCGCGCGATGCCAGCAACGGCGCCGAGTTCGTGCGCCGTGCGGAAGCCGCCTGGGGCGCGCCGGTGCGTGTGCTCTCCGGCGAAGACGAAGCGCGCATTGCCGCCGAGGGCGTGATCGCGGGCATTCCGCTCGCCGACGGTTTGGTCGCCGATCTCGGCGGCGGCAGTCTCGACATGGTCAGCGTGCGCGGCGGCAAGACCGGCGAAGCCTCGACATTGCCGTTCGGGCCTCTACGGCTGATGGACAGCGCCAGAAGCGATGCCGACAAGGCGCGCAAGCTGGTCGACGAAGGCCTCGCCAAACTCGACCTGCGCGGCATGAAGGATCGCTCGCTCTATGCGGTCGGCGGCATCTGGCGCAGCTTCGCCCGGGTCGACATGGAAGCGACCGAGTATCCGCTGCACGTGCTCCAGGAATACGAGATTCCGCGCAATCGCGCGCTGCGTCTGTGCAAGGTGCTGTCCGGCCTGTCGCGCAAGTCGGTCGAGAAGATGAAGGTGGTCTCCAAGCGGCGTGCGGAGTCCTTGCCCTATGGCGCCATCGTGCTGGAGCGCCTCTTGCTCGCCTGCGATCTCAAATCGGTAGTGATCTCGGCCTATGGGCTGCGCGAGGGCATGCTTTACGCGCGCCTGCCGCCGGAAGAACGCGCGCTCGATCCATTGCTGGAATTCGCCGAAAGCATGAACGCGCGCCAGTCGCGCGCCCAGGGCCATGCCCAGGAAATGTTCGACTGGATGACGCCGCTGTTTGTCGACGAGACGGCGGATCTGCGCCGCGCGCGCAAGGCGATCTGCCTGTTCGCCGACATAGGCTGGCGGCGGCATCCCGACGACCGCGCGCTCGGCGTCTTCAGCCAGGTCCTCACCGCACCGTTTGCCGGCGCCGATCACAGGATGCGCGCCCTGATCGCCACCTCGGTCTTCCACCGCCACTCCGGCGACGAGGATTTTCCGCGCGACATCGCCAACGCCGATTTGCTGAACGCCGACGACGAGGCGCGTGCGCTGAGGATGGGACTGGCCTGCCGCATGGCGTTCTCGCTTTCCGGCTCCTCGGCCGGCGCGTTGCCGCGCTACACGCTGCGCGTCACGCCGGCGAAGGTCGTGCTCGACGTGCCGCGCCGCGAGGAGGCGATCGCCGGCGAGCCGGTGCAGAAGCGACTGGGCGCGCTGGCGGCGGCGTTCGGCCGCAAGGGCGAAATCCTGATCGGTTAATTTCTACCCTCCCCTTGAGGGACGGTCGGAATTTGCCGTGCAAATTCCGGGGAGGGGTTCCGTCACGGCGCTGGACCCCTCCCCGAAAAATTCGCGCGCCGGCGCGCAAATTTGTTAGACCTTCCTTCAAGGGGAGGGTGAGAACTTGCGTAGGCGGGCCCGAAAGGTCTCTAACAGGCACTGCTTCGCGCCGGATTCAACCGGGGGGAGAAGGAGAGTTTCATGGGTGGCCTCAGTATCTGGCACATTCTGATTTTAGCCGTGGTGGTGCTGCTGCTGTTCGGCGGCCGCGGCAAGATTTCCGACCTCATGGGCGACGTGGCCAAGGGCATCAAGAGCTTTCGCTCCGGCCTGAACGATCCGGAAGACGCCAAGACGATTCCCGGCTCGCCCACCCCTCCGCCGCCCGCGCCGAACAAGGACCAGACCACCGTCGGGCGGTAATTGATGCTCGACTTAAGCTGGAGCCATATCCTCATCGTGCTGATCGTCGCCCTCGTCGTGGTGGGGCCGAAGGACCTGCCGCGCCTGATGCGCATCGCCGGCCAGTGGATGGGCAAGGCGCGCCGCATGGCCGACGAGTTCCGCAAAAGCTTCGACGACATGGCGCGCCAGTCCGAACTCGACGAGCTGCGCCAGGAAATCGAAAATCTGCGCAGCGAGCGCCCGCTGGCCGATGTCGAGCGCGACCTGCAGCAATCCATCCTGCCCGACGACATGAAGTCCAGGCCGGCCGTGGCGCTCGAGACCGAGACTGCGCAGCGCGAGGTGCGCATCGCCGCGCCTGAAGACGCGCACGACGCACCCGTCGCCGCCGACGGCTACAAACCCTCCGCGCCATGAACAAGCCGACCGCGGACGACGAAGCGGCGATCGACGCGACCAAGGCGCCGCTGATGGATCACCTGATCGAGCTGCGTCGGCGGCTGATCTGGTCGGTTCTCGCCTTCATGGCCGCCTTTCTGATTTGTTTTTATTTCGCCAAGCCGATCTACGGCTTTCTGACCGAGCCGCTCTACGAGGCGCTGAAAAGCGAGCCCAGCCGGCACATGATCGCAACCGGCCTGACCGAGACCTTCTTCGTCTATGTCAAAGTCGGCATGTTCGCGGGGCTTTGCCTGGCGTTTCCCGTGATCGCGGCGCAGCTGTGGATGTTCGTCGCGCCCGGCCTCTACAAGCACGAGCGCAACGCGTTCCTGCCGTTCCTGGCGGCGACACCGTTCCTCTTCGTGCTCGGCGCCGCGTTCGTCTTCTACATCATGCTGCCCAACGCGATCCGCTTCTTCGTCAGCTTCGAGACGCATGGCGGCAACGGCACGCTCGGCATCGAGTTGCAGGCCAAGGTCAGCGAATATCTCGATTTCGTCATGACCTTGATTTTCGCGTTCGGCCTGTGCTTCCAGCTGCCGGTGCTTCTGTCGTTGCTCGGGCGCGTGGGCATCATCTCGTCGGCGCAGCTGCGCTCGATGCGGCGCTACTCGATCGTCGGCATGACCGCGGTGGCGGCAATCCTGACGCCGCCTGACATCTTCTCGATGATGAGCCTGCTGGTGCCGCTGGTGGCGCTCTATGAAATCTCGATACTGTGCGTCTGGCTGATCGAACGCGACCGCGCCAAGAAAGACGCGGCGAAGGCGGCGACGTCTTAGCTCTGTTGTTTCCTCCCCCGTTGTTACGGGGGAGGGGGACCGCGAAGCGGTGGAGGGGGCAACGCGCGAAATATGCCGTCGAGCACATCGTTCAAATTGTCGTAGATTCGATGGTTCGAAATTCGAAGAACCTGCCATCCAAGAGACTTCATGAACGCATCACGCTTGGAGTCGTACGCTACTTCTCCAGCGGACGAATGCGTCGCTCCATCGACTTCGACGACAAACCTCGCGGTCACGCACGCAAAATCTGCAATGTAGTTCCCAATCGGATGTTGCCGGCGGAACTTGTGACCCTGCAGGTTTTTTCTACGCAGCCGCGACCAGAGGATGAGCTCAGCATCCGTCATCCTGCGCCGAAGCGTTCTCGCGAATCGGCGTGACTTTTGTTCGCTCTTTCGCATGGCACCGGCCCCCTCCGTCTCGCCCGAACGCGGGCGAGCCACCTCCCCCGTAACGACGGGGGAGGAAAAGGTAGCGCCAGAGACGAATTTAGCGCGTCACGTGATTGGTTTGTTGACGCCTTTACGTCGGATTTCACCCATGCCATTACCGCGCCACGCGGGAGACGAGTCGTGCACGATATCAAGACGATCAGGGACGAGCCGGACAGCTTCATCGCGGGGCTGAAGCGCCGCGCAGTGCGGGATGCGTCGCAGCTGACGTCGAAAATCCTCGCGCGCGACAAGGAACTACGCGATCTGTTGACCCGCTTGCAGCTGGCGCAGGCTCGGCGCAACGAGGCGTCGAAGCTGATCGGTCAGGCCAAGCAGAGGAAAGACGAGGCACAGGCCGCCGCGCTGATGGCTGAGGTCGCCGGTCTCAAGGATGAAATTCAGGCCGGCGAGCAGAAGGAGCGCGATCTTGGCGAGGCGTTGAAGAATGAGCTTGCGGGCATACCGAACCTGCCCGCCGCCGAGGTGCCGGATGGCGCCAGCGAGGACGACAACAAGCCGGTGGCCCCGCGCGCGTTTGGACGTGCGCCCGGCATGAACGCGCCCAAGGATCACGTCGTGCTGGGCGAAGCGCTCGGCATGATGGATTTCGAACGCGCGGCAAAAGTTTCCGGCGCGCGGTTCGTGTACCTTAAAGGGCAACTCGCGAGACTCAATCGTGCGCTGGCGAGCTTCATGCTCGACAGCCACACGACGAAGTTCGGATACGAAGAAGTCGTGCCGCCCTTTCTGGTGCGCGACGATGCGATGTTCGGTACGGGACAGCTGCCGAAATTCGAAGACGATCTGTTTCAGACGTTCAAGGCGGAGGAAAAGCACAACCGATATTGGCTCGTGCCCACCGCCGAAGTCCCTCTGACCAACTATGTCAACGGAGAAATCCTCGCCGAGACCGAACTGCCGATCCGCTTTACCGCCTTCACGCCGTGCTTCCGTGCCGAAGCGGGTGCCGCGGGCAAGGACACGCGCGGCATGATCCGCCAGCACCAGTTTACCAAGGTGGAGCTGGTTTCCATCACCACGCCGGAGCAATCCAAGGACGAGCACGAGCGCATGCTGTCCAGCGCCGAGGAAATCCTGCGCCGGCTCGGGCTGCACTACCGTGTCATCACGCTCTGCACCGGCGACATGGGTTTCGCCTCGCAGAAAACCTACGACATCGAGGTGTGGCTGCCGGGCCAGA